>CALXUD010000015.1 GCA_944391585.1 uncultured Alphaproteobacteria bacterium
TAATTGGGAAAATTCTATTTTTAATGTTCCAGATAGTGAATTATGTGATAATTATCCATCTTCCCAAAAAGGAGAGTGTCGTGATTTTGAAAATGAATATTTTTGTAATAATTATGCAGGAAAACAATATTGTTCTAATCAAGTAGTGACAGGGTCTCAATACTCAGGAAGTTATTTTGGACGATATGCTCTGAGTTCAGGAGATAGAACAGAGGCATGGTCATGGTTTCTTGATAATTTATACGATAATAATTGCAAATGTCGTGAAGTGGGACTTAGACTTCAAGTCTCTAGAGTTCATTGTGAAGATTTCTTGATGCATGTTTATCATAGTTCTTTACGCCCGTATTTAGGGTGGATTGGATGGATCTCCGGCACATGGTACTTTAGAAGTATGAGTGAAACATCGGCACAATCAACGGCTAAACAAATTTGCTCTGATTCGCGTATGTTTATTGGTTCTGATAAAACACGTTTTATGATCAATGTCCGATGGCCGGATTAAATTATTTTTTTACCAACGATCAAAATGAATTTTCCCTGCGTCAAAACGTTCTGGAGTAGCAGGTTGTTTCTGGGGCGTACCAAGAGAAATTATTCCAATGACTTCAATCGTTTTAGGTAAATCAAATAATTTCTCAAAATCTTTAACCCTCTCTTTTTCCGGCCAAACGCCACAAAAACAAGTGCCGTATCCCAAATCATGGGCAGCTAACATGATATTTTGTGCGGCTAATGCAACATCAACAGGGCCATAATTATTATATGCATCTTCTGTATTTAAACAGGCTAAAATGACAGTGCCGGCTTCTGTTACAAAATTAGCATAAGGATGAATTTGTGTTATTTTTTCTAATAATTTTTTGTCTTGAACAATAACAAACTCCCATGGTCGTTTATTCATAGCAGAAGGTGCATACATCCCTGCGGTTAAAATTATTTTTAAATCTTTATCTGAAACTGTTTGATTTTTATATTGTCGAATAGAACGGCGAGTTTGAATACATTTTAATGTTTCCATTTTATATCTCCTTTTTATCTCGAGCTGATTTTAATTGACCACAAGCTGCCATAATATCTTCTCCTCGTGAACGACGAATTGGAGCAGCAAACCAATGATTCTCCAGTATTTTTGAAAAATTTTTAATTGTTTGCATATCTGAAGGTTCAAATGGAGCTCCATCCCATTTATGAAAGGGGATAAGATTAAATTTTACTTCTAATCCTTTTACAAGTTGCATTAACTCTTGTGCATTTTCGGGAGAATCATTAATCCCTTTTAACATGACATATTCCATGGTGATAAAACTACGTCGTTCGCAACGTGCCTGATATTCCTTACAAGCGGTAATCAATTTTTCCAATGGGAACTTTTTGTTAATTGGCATGATTTGATTACGAATTTCGTTATTGGGAGCATGTAAGCTGATGGCAAGTTTAACCCCTAAATCGGCTAATTCCGGAATATGATCCGCCATGCCGGCCGTTGAAACCGTAATTTTGCGTTTTGAAATGGCAATTCCGTCTCCGTCCATTAAAATGTTGAGAGCAGTTTTTAAATTTTCAAAATTATATAAAGGCTCACCCATTCCCATTACAACGATGTTGGAAAGCATACGATTTTCATCCGTTTTGGTTGGCCATTCACCATAACTGTCTCGTGCGGTCATAAATTGTCCAACAATTTCGCCGGCCGTCAAATTACGCATCATTTTTTGTGTGCCCGTATGACAAAATTTACATCCTTGAGCACAACCGACTTGGGTAGAAATACAAACGGCTCCTCGATCCTCTTCCGGAATGTAAACACATTCAACTTGCTTTCCATCCTCAAATTCCATTAACCATTTGCGAGTTCCATCTTTAGAATTTTGCTCTGTTATAATTTTAGGATGGATAATAGTATACAAAGAAGATAGTTTTTCTCGAAATGGCTTAGCTAACGTAGTCATTTCTGAAAAATCTGTTTCCCCCTGATGATATAACCAATGCCATAATTGTTTCGTTCTAAAAGGCTTTTCGCCGAGTTGAATTAACTCGGCGTTTAATTCATTTTTAGATAAACCAATTAAATTTTTCATTTTCGTCTACAGGCCTTATTAATTTCAGCATATGCTTTAGAAAAACCTTTTAATGAAAAAGTATCGGTTGTTAAGGTTCCGCGTTTTGAGGTCCCCTTTAAAACTGCTTTACCCCCTTTTTTCATTTGATTAACTAACTTTGTGTCTGTTGCACTGTCTTTTGCCCAAGCCGTATCAGCATGAGAAATAAGAGTTATTGGATTTAATTTATCAATACGAATAGTTGGTTTTGAACCTTGTTTATAGGTATAACCCGCAACCGTATTAACGACGTCAAAAGTTTTATCACTTAAACGATGAGTAACAATTAAAAAAACATCATCTCTGATTTTATATTTTCCAGTAGATTTTTCTGGAGTGCTTGCCATATAACAAACTTTTCCATCTGTATCGGCATAGGTATAAGCAGTCCAATCTCCAAAAGTTCCCAGAATCTCAATTTTTGAATTTTGAGCCAAAACGGCAGTTGATGTTAGAAAGATACAAGCTGTTAAAAATATGAACTTTTTCATTCTTTTTCTCCTTTTGCTTAAAAAGCAGTTTAATGGAATAAAATAAAAAAAGCAAGCCCCCAATCGGGTGGAAAATTGAAAAAAAGCTACTTGCGTTTTAAAGAAAAGTATTTTATAGTAGCCCCTATGACAGAACAAGTAGTATCCGAAAATATTAAAGAAGTTCAACTGGCCGGGGCCTTATCCGAACGATATTTAGCTTACGCTATGTCTACAATTGTGGCGCGCTCATTGCCGGATGTACGAGATGGATTAAAGCCCGTGCATCGTCGTTTGTTATATGCAATGCGGCAATTGAAACTGGATCCAAATTCGGGATTTAAAAAATGTGCGCGTGTGGTGGGTGATGTGATTGGTAAATACCACCCCCATGGAGATACATCTGTTTATGAAGCAATGGTGCGTTTGGCGCAAGATTTCGCTGTGCGTTATCCATTGGTGGACGGACAGGGTAATTTCGGCAACATTGATGGAGATCGTGCTGCAGCTATGCGTTATACGGAAGCTCGTTTAACAGCTGTAGCGTTGGCATTAATGGATGGCTTAGATGATGACGCGGTTGATTTTGATAAGACCTATGATGGAGAAGATGAAGAGCCGGTTGTGATGCCGGGTGTTTTCCCTAATTTGTTGGCTAATGGTTCTTCAGGTATTGCTGTTGGAATGGCGACAAATATCCCGCCACATAATGTGGGGGAAGTTTGTGATGCGTTGCTTTATCTTATCAAACATCCGGATGCCGAAACGGTTAAGCTATTAGATTTTGTATTAGGTCCTGATTTTCCTACGGGTGGGTTATTAGTAGAAACGCGTGAAAATATTATTAAAGCTTACACGTCGGGACGTGGGGCAATGCGGGTGCGAGCCAAATGGGAAAAAGAAGATTTAGGTCATGGACAATACCAAATTATTGTTACGGAAATTCCTTATGGTGTTGTTAAATCGGATTTGATTGTCAAAATTGCCAAACTGTTAATGGAACGTAAATTGCCTTTGTTGGCTGATATTCGAGATGAATCGTCAGACAAAGTTCGGATTGTATTGGAACCGAAATCCAGAAGCGTTTTGGCCGAGCAGTTAATGGAGCATTTGTTCAAGTTTACTGATTTGCAGATTAATTTTAACTTGAATATGAATGTTTTAGATGCAGATCATACGCCTCGTGTGATGAGTTTAAAAGAGGTTTTATCGGCTTTTTTAAAACATCGGGAAATTGTATTAATCCGCCGTTCCAAATTTCGTCTTAGTAAAATTGATCATCGTATGGAATTGTTGCAAGGCTTTATTGTGGCCTATTTGAATTTGGATCGTGTAATTGAAATTATCCGTTCGGAAGATGAACCAAAACCCATCTTGATGCAAGAATTTTCTTTAACGGATGTTCAAGCAGAAGCTATTTTAAATATGCGTTTAAGACAACTGCGCCGGTTAGAAGAGGAAAGCCTAAAAAGTGAATTTGAGGCTTTGGGGTTAGAAAAAGCATCACTAGAATCTTTATTAGCTGATGAAGTGCTACGTTTCCAAAAAATTGCCGAAGAAATCAATGCTTGTAAAAAAGCATTTGGCCAAAAAACAGCTTTAGGTGCTCGCCGCACTCAAATTGCCGATGCGCCGGTTGTGGTTGAAGTTCCTATTGAAGCAATGGTTGAAAAAGAACCGATTACAGTTGTTTTATCCGAGCAAGGTTGGATTAAAGCTTTAAAAGGGCAGATAGATCCAGCAGACGTGAAATTTAAAGAGGGTGACAAATTACGTCTCTCTTTAAATACATATACAACAGATCATATTATGTTTTTTGCAACAAATGGAAGGTTCTATACACTTTTAGGTGACAAGGTTCCGGGAGGACGTGGTTTTGGAGAGCCTATTCGCTTATCGATTGATTTACCTGAAGATGCTGATATTGTAACAATGTTCATTTGGAAGCCGGATGAAAAATTGTTGGTTGCAACCTCTAAAGGGAAAGGTTTTATTGTGAATAGCTCTGATATCGTCGCTTCTACACGTGCAGGGAAAATAATTTTAAATGTGGCAACGGATGATAAAGCTGTTTTATGTACGCAAGCACTTGGTGACCATGTGGCGGTTATTGGTAATAATCGTAAGATGTTGGTCTTTAAAGCGGATGAAATCCCAACTATGTCTCGAGGGAGCGGAGTCATTTTACAAAAATATGCGGGCGGAAAACTCTCTGATGTTAAATTTTTTAATTTAACAGAGGGTTTATCTTTTCCATCGGGGAATGGTATTCGTGTAGAACGAGATTTAACGCCGTGGCTCGGTCGCAGAGCAGGAGTAGGGAAAATTCCTCCCGTTGGTTTTCCACGCAGTAATAAGTTTTAATCAAAAACCTCTCAACGATTTCATGAGAGGTTTTTTACATTTATTTTAAAGTTATCCATGTTCTTTTTGAGCGGATCTTAAAATAGCTTTTTTTTCATCCCAAGATTTATGAGATAAAAATATAATTAAAGATTGTCTGTTTTTATCTTGTGCTTTTTGACGAACCAGCTGTTCAATGCGTTCTTTTTGTTCGTCTTTTGGTGTGGGTTGTAAATAATTATAAACCTCAGGAGAAATGCGTTTTGTTTTTACAAAATAAATCGCACTTCGCATATCTCTGATGAAAGCTCCTTTTTGGCGTAAATATTTGACATTATCCAATAAACCGCATTGAATGGATTTTTCCAAAACCGTTAAGTTATCAGAATTTGTTTGATTGATATCGGCGCCATTTTTTAACAATAAATCAAATGCTTGTTCTGATTGGGCGTAGAAAAGAGGTGGTTCAAAATTTTTAGGTGGATTTTTCAGAAGAATTTTAAATTTATCTTTGGGTAATTTTAATAAAAAGCGTAAAGATTGCATTTTATCTTCTAATAAGCTCATTTTTAAACAAACCCATAAATCATGGTTTGTTATTCCTTTGTTATAACGAATAACTTCCGCTAAAACTTCCGGATTATTTGAAATACAAGCTTTGATTGCAGTTGATAAACGTCCATTACGTGTTTTGATACGTAATTTTTCCGGGAATAATTTATTTTTTTGTATTTGTAATAATCGTTTAATTGTTTTTGTTTTATTCTCTTCAATCAAAGCATCAATTTTGCGTCTAAAATTCATTTTAAATCATCCTTTTTTGAAAAAATGGCCTCCATTATATCATAGAATAAATATTTTGTCAATTTTTATTGAAATTGTTTATTTTAAATGCAAAAAAACCTCCGATAATGCGTGTCGGAGGTTTCATTTTTGACAAAAATCAGATTAGAAATCGCTATTGCGTTTACGTGCCAGTTTACGTTGACGACGGATACCTTCTTCTGCTTTACGCAATTTCTTTTCAGATGGTTTTTCATAATAACGGCGGATTTTCATTTCACGAAATGCTCCGTCACGTTGCATCTTCTTTTTCAAAACGCGCAATGCTTGTTCAACATTGTTGTCATGAACGATAATCGTAACTATGGGACTCGCCCCCTTTCCATCTCTTTGATTGTTAAAATTTGCGCTTTTATAACATACCTAAAAACAAATTGCAAGAAAAAAAAGAAAAAGACGCTTTTAAAAAGCGACTTTTTCAATTTAAGAAGTTTTCTTTTTATTTTGTTGCAAAAAAGGCTTTTAAATAAGCGGGTAAATCCGAAACTTTAATTCGTTCTTGTGCCATTGTATCACGGTTACGAATCGTAACAGTTGCAGGCTGTTTTTCAATAGATTCAAAATCAACTGTCACACAAATCGGAGTACCTATTTCATCATGACGACGATAAGCTTTCCCGATATTTCCGGAATCTTCAAACATAACACGCCCAATACCAGTTTTGAGCAATTCTGTCTTAATTTCATGAGCTAATTTCACAATGTCAGCATTATTGCGTTTTAACGGGATAACAGCTACTTTTACAGGAGCCAAATGTTTTTTTAATTTTAATACGGTTCGCATTTCTCCGTTGGGAAGTTTTTCTTCCGTATACGCTTCTGTCATTACGGCTAAAACGCCACGTTCCACCCCGGCTGATGGTTCAATAACCCAAGGAACAAACCATTTCTTTGTTTCATCATCGAATAAAGCTAATTTTGAATCAGATTCTTTGTTTTCATGTACATGCGCGGAAATGTTTAGCTCTTTTTGATATCTGGTATGATTTCCCAAATCATAATCTGTTCGATCGGCAATTCCCTCCAATTCTTCAATGCCATGTGGAAATTGATATTCTAAATCGTATGTTTTTTTAGAATAATGTGCGAGTTCTTCTTTCTCAACATCGTGGACATGGATGTTTTCTCGTTTTAGGCCTTGTTCAATCCACCAGTTAATGCGAGCTTCTTTCCATTTTTCAATCCAATCTAAATCTGTTCCCGGTTTAACGAAAAACTCTAATTCCATTTGTTCAAATTCACGGACACGGAAAATAAAATTGCGTGGTGTAATTTCATTGCGGAAAGATTTCCCAATTTGGGCAATTCCAAACGGTACTTTACGGGCTGTTGCATCTACGACATTTTTAAATTGTGTAAAAATGGCTTGAGCCGTTTCTGGCCTTAGGTAGGCAAAATTACCCGAATCTTCTACCGGGCCAACGGCTGTTTTAAACATTAAATTAAACATGCGGGGTTCGGTTAAGTCCGTTGATCCACATTCCGGACATTTACCATCTTTAACATGATCTGCTCGAAAACGATTTTTACATTTTTTGCAATCTTGCAATGGATCTGTGAATGTTTCTTCATGTCCTGAATAATGAAGGACTTTTTGATGTGTCAGAATACTTGCGTCTAAGCCTTCGATATCATCGCGCTCGTAAACCATAGCGCGCCACCAAGCTGCTTTTAAATTATTTTTTAATTCGACTCCTAATGGACCAAAGTCATAAACTCCTTGTAATCCGCCATAAATATCAGCACTTTGAAAAATAAATCCGCGACGTTTACATAAACTGACTAATTGTTCCATACTGGTTGCAGGCATAATGAAATCTCCTAAAAAATAAAAAACGAATGTTGCCAGCATATTAAAATTCCCCTGAAAAGTCAAGGAAATTTTTGCTTTAATCCCGTTGCCAATCTAGAATACGTGAACAAATGGCTCGCTTATTTCGGTTATTTTTAGTTATTTTTGAATATGGGAGGAGTGCTTCCTTTAATAATTGATACATCTTTGAGTTGTTATAATTGTTCCAATAATCATTTTGTATTAAATCAAATGGCGTTTTACCCGCTTTATTTTTTTGATGGATGTTAATACCAGCTTTAATCAATAAAAGAGCTTTTTGATAGGCTTGCTCTTGGATAAAAGCATATCTTTTTGATAAATCGTGAGAAGGGTTATTAAATGCCAGATAAGTTAAAACAGCTCTATGTAAAGCGTTTTCTCCGTTTTTGTTAACAGCATTTATATTGACTTTCATTTCAATTAGTTTTTGAATCAATTTAACGCTTTCTGTTCGATGGAGAGGGGTGTAACCGACATTATCCGTTTCATGGATATTTACACCTTCTCCAATCATTTTGAATGCTAAGTATTCATATGCTTTTTGAGAGTTGAATAATTTATAATTTGCGTTGATTCTTCGCGCAATGATTTGAAAAGGTGTTTCTTCTAAAAAACCGACTTTTGTTTCTAAGTTTGCACCGGCGTTTTTTGCGACTTGATACACATGACGTAATCCGTAATAGGCGGCATAGTGAATCACTTGATATCCATCAAAATTTTTTTGAGGATATGTTGCGGCATTGGGAGTGGTTTCATGAATGTTAGTTCCATTTTTCAAGCATCTTTTTAATCGGGAAGCCAACCATAAATCTTGAGGCAAAAAATAACCGATTTCTTGTTCTTTTGTAAAATGAAACAGATTTAACATCGATTGAGAAGAAAATTTGGACATGAGTGCTCCGTTCTATGAAAAAAAAGTATATCATTCAATTGTGTCAGAGTCAAATTTTTTCCACCCTTTGGCGGCGCGATTAATTTGATCCGTGTAAGAAGAGGATTGGCGGGGATAAGCTATTGTGCCGACAACCAAATTTTGAGATTTCTGTATCACATTGGGCAATTCCCAAGCTTTCTTTTCCAAATAATATCGAGCTAAATCCGCAAATAACCGAGCTTCCATAAATTTACCAAAACGCGAGTAATGTACTCTTGGTGTTTTTTCAAAGCGCTTTAAAAAAGAGTTGAATAGCTTTTGATGTTCGTTTAAAACAAAACCATTACCGGATATTAACTCATTAAGTGATTGATATGCAATAGGATTTTTCCATCCGCCACCAAATAAAATCACTTGAGCCGGCAAAGGGAAAGTCGCGTCGGTTAAGGTAAGAGCTTGTAGCGCAATATAAGCAGCAAAGTATTCAAATGTGTGCACAATATCGCAAAATGCTTGAGAATTAGGTGTTGGACGACCATACTCCTTTTCAATTTCGGTAAAAATTGTCTCCTTGAAATAGTAAGCTGGATCACCGGATTTTGGCAAAGGGGATTCATAATAAGAACGCCCTTTGTTAAATAATTTTTGCATTAAATCAGGTAAAAGTTTTCCTTTCAGTCCGTATTTCCCGTTTTTATCATACGTGTCGGTACAATAGCGTCGGATAAAGTTATCCGTATATTCATTAAAAGGACCGGCATCGCCATTTATTTGAGGTTTCCCTTGAATAATCCAAGCAAAATTAGCTGTGTTGCCACCGTTATAATAACACCCGTCTCCTTCCATAAACGCAATATGCGCATTATGTGGCGGGATTAAGGGTGCACCGTCAAAACCGTTCATGATGTAGTCTGATCGAAAATCATACACTACCGGAATGCCTGTTAAATCAGCCAACATTTGTCCGGAACCGATTTGTAATGTGTAAGAAGAATCCCCATTTCTTTTTGCTTTAGAAGGGGGATAATGATCCAGTGTTTTTCCGTGAAAGCCAATAACATCAATTGTTTTTTTATCAATGTTGTTTAAAGTCAGCATTTCATTGATGCAAGCAGCTACTTCTTGAATATAAGCATCGTGTATTTTTTGAAAAAAAGGTAATTTCAAAATTTCGGCAGCGGTTTTATTTTTGACTGCCGGCCGTAAAATAAAATCTATATTTCGTTGCATTTCTTTTGAAAATGGTTTGGAATATGAACAAATGTCACAGATATTTTGCCCGTCAAATTCGGTTAAAACCAAATCAACGGCATCCATTGAATTACCCGTCATATTTCCGATAATACGGTATTTCATTTTCCCCTCCGTTTGGAGCGGTGTTTGTTTTGTGCTTTGATGCGTTGTTTACGTTGTGGCCGAGATAAAGGATTCACTTTTTTGAACGGGTTGGAGGCCAATTCAAAAATCAATCCACCCGTGACGGGAACACATTCCTTTAAAATGACTTGGATCGTTTGTCCGATATGATATTCAATAGCCGTATTGCGGCCGATTAAGCGACTTGCCGGTTCATCATATTCAAAATAATCAAATCGTAAATTGCTCATTGGGATAAACCCATCAGCTCCGGTGTTATCCAAAGAGACAAAAAGACCAAAAGCCGTAACCGATGAAATGCGTGCTGTGAATTTAGCTCCGATTTTATCCGCTAAATAACGAGCGGTATAACGATCCAAAGCATCTTGTTCTGCGCTGGCAGCTTGGCGTTCGGTTTGTGAGATATGACGCGCGATTTCATCAAATGTGTGTTTTTCGTCTTCAGATAAACCGTCCTTTCCCAATTTTAAAGCTGTTATTAAGGCGCGATGCACCATAATATCCGCATATCGGCGAATGGGAGAGGTGAAATGTGCATACCTATCTAATGCCAAGCCGAAATGTCCGATATTTTCAGGACTGTAAACAGCTTGAGATTGTGATCGTAATACAAATTCATTTAATGCATAATGATTGACAGTTTTTTTTGCTTTTAACAAAATATCATTAAAATCTTTCGGTTCAGCCGATTCGGTTAGCGTTTGACGAATCCCAATGGAATTTAAAAACGCGTTTAATGTTTCCAATTTTTGAGAGCTGGGGCGATCGTGCACCCGATACATGGCCGAAACTCCTTTGTTTTCAAGTGTTTCGGCAGCTGATACATTGGCTAAAATCATGAGTTCTTCAATCAGTTTATGGCTGTCTGTTTGAATGCGCAGATGGATATCAACAATTTGTCCTTTGTCATTTAAAACAACCTCCCGTTCCGGCACATCCAATTCCAACACACCGCGCTGATTGCGTTTTTGTTTTAACAGGTGATATACCTCAATCAAGGTTTGGATTTCTTTTTCAAGACCGACAATCATTTGTTTTTCATCAATAACCGACTGCACTTCTTCATAGGTCAGACGGCGCACAGATTGAATCAAAGCACGCACAAAGCGATGTTTTATTTTATGACCGGTTTTATCAATCCAAATTTCACATACCATTGCGGCTCTTGTTTGATTTGGATTTAAGGAACAAACCCCGTTGGATAATTCAAACGGCAACATGGGAATAACCCGATCCGGAAAATAAACGGAGTTGCCGCGCAAACGGGCATCCATGTCCAAATAAGAGCCGGATTGGACATAATGTGCCACATCGGCAATTCCGATCATAATATGAAAACCACCTTTATTATGCAGGTTATCGTCCGGTTCAGCCCAAACAGCATCGTCAAAATCGCGCGCATCTGCACCGTCAATTGTCACAAAAGGAATGGCGCGTAAATCTGTACGTTTTCCCAAAGGAGGGACGGTTGCTTTTTCGGCTTGTTTTTCTGAACCTTCCGAAAAAGCCACCGGAATGTTATGCTGATAGATTGAAATGAGCGTTGGCGCGAATGCTTCGGTTTCATTACCGATTTTTTTCACAAATTCGGCAGTTGGGTGAAGTGAGCGAATCGGTGGAATATCCACAATCAATAAATCACCGTTTTGAATGTTTTTAGGGGCATGTTGAAGGTCAAACGCTTCTTTTATTCGTCGGTCAACGGAATAAACAACACCGGCGCGATAAACGGCAACCATTTGGTTTTCGCCGGCAGATACGCGGCGTAATGCTTCTCCCTCATAAAGCTTATTGCCGACAGGTTTAACGCGCGCTTGGACAATATCGCCAATCCCGGCCGGCGGATTTAATTTATCTTTTACAATAATAATTTGAGGTTCTGCTGTGTCAGCTGTCCATTTCAGTGGGCGTGCCATTAAATCACCCATGGAATCCATGCCGGTAATTTCTACAATGACTTGTTCCGGCAAAGCTTCTGCTGTAAAAATGCGCCGGCCTTTTTGAACGGATTGAATGATTCCTTGATTTTTTAAATCACGCAACATATTTTTTAAAGCTACACGATTATCGCCTTTAATACCAAATTGACGGGCAATATCACGTTTGTTGATTGCTCGTGTTTGTTTATTTAAGAAGTCTGTTAATTCCGACATTGTCGGCATCTTTTTTGTTTTTCTCATATTCTCAATATGACACAGTTTGTATTATATAGCAATAAAATTCAGGTTTCTTTCATTTTTATGACATTTTTCTGGACGATTTGCATTTTTTTTAAAACTAGGCTATAAAAAAATCCTCAAGTTTAACAAAAGGAGAAAAAATGTTTGATTTAACGGGGAAAGTGGCTCTTATCACTGGTGCAACCGGCGGTATCGGAACACAAATCGCCAAAAAAATGTATGCTCAAGGCGCAATTTTGGCTTTAACAGATATGAATATGGATAAATTAAAAGCTTTACAATCTGAATTGGGAGACCGTGTTTTTGTTTATTCAGCCAATTTAACAGATTCAGACTCTTTAAAAGAGTTGGTAAAAAACGTAGAAAAAGATTGTGGTAAAATTGATATTTTAGTCAATAATGCAGGTATCACAAAAGATGGTTTATCTATGCGTATGACGGATGAACAATGGCAACAAGTGTTAGATATCAATTTAACAGCGGGATTTAAATTGGCTCGTGCAGTTATCCCAGGGATGATGAAACGTCGTTTTGGACGGATTATCAGTATGGCCTCCATTGTGGGGGTAATGGGAAATGCCGGTCAGGCCAATTATTCTGCCTCTAAAGCCGGTTTGATTGCAATGAGCAAATGTATGGCTCAAGAGTTAGCTAGTCGCGGTATTACACTGAACTGTGTGGCGCCGGGCTTTATTAAAACACCGATGACAGACGCTTTAACAGATGAAGTAAAAGCGCAGCTGTTAAAAGAAGTACCGATGGGGCGGCTCGGAACGGCTGAAGATATTGCTAACACAGTTGTGTTTTTAGCCAGTGATGAAGCTGCTTATATCACCGGTCAGACCATCCACGTTAACGGGGGGATGGCAATGATTTAACATTAATTTTCAAAGAGTTAATGTTTAAATCAAAAAAAACTGGACACGGGGGAAAAAATATGCTAAAAATCTCTCGTTTTCGTCTGAAAAGACATTTTATTAACAAATAGAAAAGGAAGATATTTATGAGTAATATTGCTGAAAGAGTCAAAAAAATCGTTGTTGAACACTTAGGTGTTGACGAAGCGAAAGTGACAGAAAACGCCAGCTTCATTGATGATTTGGGAGCTGACAGCTTGGATACTGTTGAATTAGTTATGGCTTTTGAAGAAGAATTCGGATGTTCCATTCCGGATGATGCTGCCGAAAAAATTCGCACAGTTAAAGACGCGATTGACTTCATTGAAAAACAAGTCTAATTGGCTTTAAAACTCAAAAATATATAGGCACAATATCTTCTTTTTTTAAGGTGTTGGTGCCTATCATATTTTGAGGTGGTTTCATTTTATCAAAAGGATTTTTTATGACAAGACGTGTTGTTATTACGGGGATGGGTATTTTAAGTCCGCTGGGACGAGGCCTGAAAATAAATTTTGAAGGAATCAATTCGGGAAAATCTGCTATTTCAAAAATCAAGTCTTTTGATCCAACAGGGTTTGCTGCGCAAATTGCGGGTCAAGTTCCGTTTGGTGATGCAGAAGGACAATTTAATCCGGATTCTGTTTTATCTCCTAAAGAACAACGTCATGTGGATCCTTTTATTTTATATGGCTTATGTGCAGCAGCGGATGCTGTCGCAGATGCGGGATATATACCTCAAACAGAGGAAGAACAGGAGCGTGCCGGGGTTTTAATCGGTTCCGGTATCGGTGGACTGCAAACAATAGAAAAAACGGCAATTTTGTTGAATGAGCAAGGACCACGACGGGTGTCGCCATTCTTTATCCCTTCGGCCTTGATTAATCTGATTTCAGGACAGGTTTCTATTAAATATGGCTTTAAAGGTCCTAACCATGCGGTTGTGACGGCTTGTGCAACGGGAACGCACGCTATCGGTGATGCGGCTCGGATTATTAAGAACAATGAAGCAGATGTGATGATTGCCGGTGGTGCCGAAGCGGCGATTTGTCCGCTGGGTGTGGCCGGATTTGCCCAAGCGCGAGCATTGTCAACTGGATATAATGAAACACCGGAATTGGCTTCTCGTCCGTGGGATAAAGGGCGTGATGGTTTCGTTATGGGCGAAGGAGCGGGTATTGTTGTTTTAGAAGAATACGAACATGCCAAAAAGCGTGGCGCCAAAATTTATGCCGAAATTGTTGGTTATGCAATGACAGGAGATGCTCATCATATTACAGCACCGGGTGGTGGCGGCGGATTGCGTGCGATGAAAGCCGCTTTGAAATATGCGGGTTTAAATCCTGAAGATGTAGATTACATTAATGCACATGGCACATCTACTCCGTTGGGTGATATGGTTGAATTAAACGCTGTGAAAGAAGTTTTTTCAAATGCATTGGGAAAAGTTTCTATGTCTTCAACTAAATCGGTTGTTGGCCATTTATTAGGAGCAGCAGGAGCCGTTGAAACAATTTATTCCGTTTTAGCAATGGAGCATGGTGTTGTGCCTCCAACGGTTAACTTGACAAATCCGGAAGAAGAAACGGTTGGTGTTGATTTGGTTCCGTTAACAGCCAAAGAAAAAACAGTCAATGTGGCAATGTCTAATTCGTTTGGATTTGGTGGAACAAACGGTACATTGATTTTTAAAAAAGTTTAAGGGGTTGGGCTTTTAAAGCCCACCTTTTTTATGCAAGAGGTTTATTTCAGTGCGGCACGGCGTTTTATTTTATTTTTTAATTTTTTTTGTTGGTATTTCGTTGGTCGGCGGCAGTGTTTTTAACACCTATTCGCAATTTGTTGCCGAAGGACCGTTGCCTCAAAGAACGGAAATTGTGATTCCAAAAGGGTTGTCAGTCAAACAAGTTGGTTCTTTGTTGAAAGAACAGGGGATTATTGAAAGTCCCAGTATTTTTGTTTTAGGTGTTCGGGCTAGTGGTAATACGCAAAAAATAAAAGCCGGTGAGTATTCTATTCCACCGCGTTCCAGCACTAAAATGGTTATGGAAATTATCACGGGCGGCAAAACCTATGTGCGGCGTTTATTGATTCCGGAAGGTTTAACGTCCTATCAAATTGTGGAGCTTTTAAAACAAACGCCGACTTTAACCGGTGATATTGAACGATTGCCACGTAATGGCACTCTTTTGCCTGAAACATATCATTATTCTTATGGGGATACTCGGCAATCTATTATTGACCGGATGCAAAATGCGATGAAACGCACATTAGATGAGTTATGGCCGACACGTGCGGAAGGTTTGCCGCTTAAAACGCCGGAAGAAGCGATTATTTTGGCTTCTGTTGTAGAAAAAGAGACATCTTTGGATAAAGAACGGGCACGAATTGCGTCTGTTTTTTATAACCGAATGGCAAAAAAAATGCGTTTACAGTCAGATCCAACAGTTATTTTTGGTTTGACGGATGGTACGGGAATTTTGAAGCGCTCATTAACATATAAAGATTTGCGTCAATCTAATGCGTATAATACATATGTAGTTTATGGTTTGCCGGCGGGAGCGATTTCCAATCCGGGGCGTGCTTCAATTCAAGCTGTTTTAAATCCAATTAAAAGTAATGATTTGTATTTCGTTGCTGATGGGACAGGGGGACATGTTTTTGCAACGAATTATAAAGATCATCAAAATAATGTGAACCGGTGGCGTCAGTTGAAAAAGAATAAGGTTGCATTACGTCAAGCCCGTCAACAACCAAAAGCCTCTACCATTCCGATTCCATATAAAATTCCGGCTGCGTTAGCTGCATCGGCTTCAAAAACTGAAGTTAAAGAACCGATTGTTTCAGGAGCCGAATTGGTAACGCCGGAAAATTAAAATATTAAATTTTTGTTTAACTTTTATCAAAGTCTTAACAAATTGCATTTTTTGGGACAAAAAAAGCTTTTTCCCTTGCAAAATCATTTCTTTTTTTGTATTTGATAAAGAAGAAATCAATACATTTAAAAAAGGAAAATTAAAATGGACGCATTCACGCATCGGAAAACAAAATCCAAACCAACGGCAAAAGATTTGGCTCATTTGATTGAGTGGCATTTGAAATATACGCTCAGCAAACGGGTGTGTGAGGCTTCCAAGGAACATTTGTTTACGGCGTTGGCGTTGGCTGTTCGGGATTTGTGTATTGACGAAATGTTTAAAACAGCCGCGCGACATGAAGAAAAAGATCCTAAACGGGTTTATTATATGTCTTTGGAATATCTGTTGGGCAGATTGTTGAAGAATAATCTTTACAATTTTGAGATTTTTGATTTGTTGGATGATATTAAGTTAGATAATCCTATTCCAATTAAGAGTGTTTTGGATGAAGAATATGATCCTGCTTTAGGAAATGGTGGATTGGGGCGATTGGCTGCATGTATTTTAGATTCTTTAGCGACAGGAGGATACCCAGGATACGGATATGGTATTAACTATCAATATGGATTATTTAAACAATTTTTTGAAAACGGATGGCAAAAAGAGCGTGCTGATTCTTGGTTAGATCGTCATTCTCCTTGGCAAATTGAGCGAGCAGACCGTTCGTGTTTAATTCAAATAATGGGTGAAATTGTTTATGAAGAAAAAAATGGGTTAAGAATTCCTCATTGGGTTAATACGCGTCAAATTATCGGTGTTCCATATGATATGCCTATTGTGGGATATAGTGGGGAAACTGTTAATTATTTACGGTTATTTTCGGCAAAATCAACGGATACGTTAGATATAGAAACCTTCAATAAAGGCGGATACGTTGAAGCTGTTGAAAAAAATATTACAGTTGAGACAATTTCAAAGGTTCTTTATCCTTCAGATGCGATTGAACAAGGGCGTTATCTGCGTTTAATTCAACAATACTTTTTTGCCTGTTGTGTTGTTAATGATGTTATTCGGCGCTTTTTAGAAAATCATTCAGATTTTAAAGAATTGCCGGAAAAAGTTGTTATTCAACTCAATGATACACATCCGACATTAGCAATTGTGGAGTTGATGCGGGTGTTAATTGATATTTATGGACTTGATTGGGAAGAAGCATTTGATATCACATCACGCACAATGGCTTATACCAATCATACTTTATTACCGGAAGCGTTGGAAAAATGGCCGGTTTCCATGTTTGAAAAATTTTTGCCGCGTCATTTGATTTTAATTTATGAAATCAATGATTATTTATTAAAACAAGTGCGAAATCGCTATCCGGGAGATGTGGATAAATTACGGCGTATGAGTTTAATTGAAGAAGGACAGGAAAAGAAAATTCGGATGGCTTATTTGGCTATTACCGGAAGTTATTCCGTTAACGGAGTGGCTGAAATTCACACAAATTTATTGGAACATAATTTGGTCCCGGATTTCTATGAAATGTGGCCGGAAAGGTTTAATAATAAAACAAATGGAGTGACCCCACGTCGTTGGTTGTTAACAGCAAATGAAGATTTATCACACTTTATTTCTGAACATATTGGCGATAAATGGATTACGGATTTATCTGAATTGCGGCGATTAGAACCACTGGTTAATGATCAGAATGTTTTAAAACAAATACAATTAATTAAGCTTAACAACAAAAAACGGTTAGCGCAATTAATTGATGATACAACAGGTGTTATTGTTAATCCCAATTCGATTTTCGATTGCCAAGTTAAACGGATTCATGAGTATAAGCGTCAATTATTGAACGTATTGCATATTGTTCATCAATATTTTGAGATTGTTCAAGATGGTAAGGAGTTAACAGCTCCCCGCACTTATATTTTTGCAGGGAAAGCAGCTCCAAGTTATGAGTTAGCAAAATTAATTATTAAATTTATTAATAACGTGGCAGAAGTTGTCAATAATGATCCTCGAGTAAAAGATCAAATAAAGGTTGTTTTTATCCCAGATTATAAAGTTTCTATTGCTGAATATGTTTTCCCCGGCGCTGATGTTAGTGAACAAATTTCAACAGCCGGATTTGAAGCTTCCGGCACCAGCAATATGAAATTTGTTATGAACGGAGCATTAACATTAGGTACATTAGATGGGGCAAATATTGAAATTTTAGAAGAAGTTGGCGGCGATAATTTCTATTTGTTCGGTTTAACGGCAGAACAAGTGAATGAAGCGCACACGACCGGTTCTCATAAACCATGGGATTATTATAATAATGATATGCGAATTAAACGTGTTATGGATTCTTTAACAAATGGAACCTTTTTGAAGGAAGGAGAAAAGGATTTGTTTGTGCCATTATTCCAAAACATTATGTTTAAAGATTATTATATGATTTTGGCCGATTTTGCCTCTTATATTGATACGCAAGAGCAGATAGCCAAAGATTATTTAGATGCAGATAAATGGGCGGTTAAAGCATTGTTGAATATTGCGCGTTCGGGTAAATTTTCCATTGACAGAACGGTTAGACAATATGCAGATGAAATTTGGCATATTAAGCCAAGTGTAGAGAAAGATGTATGAGTTTAGAGGAAATGAATTTTAAACGGGAATTGCGTTTTTTTGGTCGCCGTAAGGGTAAAGCAATTAAGCCGTCGCGTGAAAAATTGATGCAGGTATTATTACCGCGTGTTCAGTTACAAATACCGGTTCAAGGATTATTTGATTTTCGGAATGTTTTTGGTATTCGTCCCACAAAAGTATGGTTGGAAATTGGCTTTGGTGGTGGGGAACATTTGGCATATCAAGCACAACAGAACCAAACAATAGGAATTATTGGGGCAGAGCCGTTTTTGAATGGGGTTGTTTCTTTATTGGCCCACTTGAATGGTTCTCATCAAAAACCGGTTCAACATATGGGTTTAGCAGAAGGGCGTGTGGACAATGTGCGGATTTGGCCGGATGATGTGCGTCCGATTTTTCCGTTTTGTCCAAATGGTTGTTTTGATCGGATTTTTGTGTTATATCCGGATCCTTGGCCAAAGGCACGGCATGCCGAACGGCGGTTTTTAAATCAAATAAATTTGAAATCTCTTTATCGTTTGTTGGCAGATGATGGTGAATTACGTGTGGCAACGGATGTGGTGGCTTATGCCGATTGGGCGTTAGAGCAGATAAAGGAATCTGGCTTGTTTTATTTAGTAAATTCAGATATTCATCAGCCACCGCTTGATTGGTTTTCCACACGATATGAGCAAAAAGGGATTGAAGCTGGTCGAGTGTTGACTTACTTTATTTTTAAGAAAGTGAAAAATAAACTTGACGAAAGCAAAAAAAAAGAGGAAAGTGATAATATAAATGTCATTAGAGGAGAAAAATAATGCGCTATAAAACAGTGAATATTCCGGATGGTAAAGAAATTTTAATTTCGGATCAATTTACGTTCCAAGATCACGATACGTTTTTTGAAATTGTTTCGTTGATTAAGAACGGGCAAGATAAAAAGATAGTTTTTAATTTGGCTGGGTGTAGTTTCATTGATTCGGCAGCTTTAGGAATGTTTGTTATTGCGCATGATGAAGCCGTTCCTAAAAAAATTCAGCTATCTATCAAAGGAGCGCAAGGAAAAGTTAAAGATGTGATGTTTGCCGCGCGGTTTGACAGTTTATATACCTTTGAAGAATGAGTTATCCCATTAAATGAAAAGCCCGATTATTTCGGGCTTTTTGTATTTTATAATCCATTTAATAAAATTTTGTTCAACCGCTCCGTATAGGCTGCCGGGTTTTTAATCGGTTCCCCTTCAGCAAGTAAAGCCCCATCAAATAACATCAAAACAGTATCTTTGAATTGTTCTGAAAGAGAGGTGTTATTCATTAAATCCGCCAGTTTTAAAATCAAAGGATGTTTTGGATTGATTTGCAAAATTCGTTGGCTATTAAAATTTGTTTGTTGTCCGTGTGCATGCATTAAACGCTCCAAATGCATGCTCATTTGACCGGCCGGTGTGATGAGCGCCACAGCACTTTTGGTAAGGCGATCCGTTGCTTGGATATCTACTTGTGATTCCAAGACATCTTTCATTTTTTTGATTAATGCTGCCTCTTGTTCGCTTGATAAGGCAGCACTGTCCTTTTCAATAGCTGGTTTAATTTTGTTTAATTCAGCACCGGCATGCATCACAGAAACAATTTTTTTACCCTTAAATTCAGTGAAAGTTTGTGTCCAAAACTCATCAATCGGATCTGTTAACAATAATACATCTAATCCACGAGCCGTAAAACCTTCCAACTGCGGATTATGGCGTAATGTTTCTAAATCGGATCCTGTAATATAATAAATATATTCTTGTTCTTTAGGCATTTTTTTCACATATTCTTCAAACGAAACCAAACCTGGTTGGTTTAAAGTATGGAATCGACATAAATCGGCGATTTCAGTTTGCTGATTGTTGGGTTCATAAAGACCTTCTTTAAACACAATTCCAAATTGATTCCAAAAAGCATTATATTCATCCGATTTTTCAGCTCGTTTTTTAAGCTCTGATAAAATCCGTCGTGTCAGACCGGTTTTGATTTTTGTTAAAACGGGTGTTTGTTGTAGCATTTCTCGGCTGACATTTAAGGGGAGATCTTTCGTGTCAATAACACCACAGACAAAACGTAAGAAATATGGCATGAAATCAGGAATGTCATCTGAAATGAAAACCCGATTAACATAAAGTTGAATGTTGCTTTTTCGATCCGGTTGGAACAAATTAAAAGGCGCTTTTTCCGGAATAAATAAAAGAGCTGTGTATTCAATAGCTCCTTCTGCCCGGTAGTGGAGTGTCATCCAAGGATTATCAAACGCATGCGAAACGGATTGATAAAAATCTTTATATTGTTCCGGAGTAATTTCAGATTTTGGTCGTGTCCATAAAGCGCTGGCGGTGTTCAGAGTTTCTTCTTTTCCGTTTTCTTCTAAAACAACCGGAATGGAAATGTGATCGGAATATTGTTTTACTAAAAAGCGAATCCGAATAGGGTCTAGATATTCCAAAGCTTCTTTCTTTAAATGTAAAATAATACTTGTACCATTTTTATCCAATTCCTTGTTTTCGTTAATGGAAAAAGAACCTAGTCCATTGGACTCCCAAGTATATCCCATTGTGTCGCCGGCTTTTTTTGTGTGAACAATAACTTTGTCGGCAACCATAAAAGAAGCATAAAAACCAACTCCGAATTGACCGATTAAGGCCATATCTTTTTGTTTATCTCCTGATAAAGATTGGATGAACTCTGCAGAACCGGAACGGGCGATTGTACCTAAATGATTGATTAAATCCTCTTTATTCATTCCAATCCCGTTATCTTTGATTGTTAATGTTTTTTCTTTTTTGTTGGGAATTAACGTGATTTTAAAGGCGTCTTTGGAGGCCAATTCAGGATGCAAAAGCGCTGCATAACGTAGTTTATCGCAAGCGTCTGTTGCGTTGGAAATAAGCTCTCGTAAAAAAATTTCTTTATGAGAGTAAAGAGAATGAATAACAATGTCTAATACTTTAGCAACTTCTGCTTTAAATTCAATAGTTTCTTTTGTCATAAAATGCTCCTTTAAGATTGAATAGAACATATATAGATATTATTTCAAAACTCTGCAAGAGGAAAAAAGACTTGATTTTTAAAAAAAAGAGATGTATCTATATCCCGTTTTAAATTTTTAAAGGAGAATAAAAATGCCATCAGTTGTAAATGATTCATGCAAATTGTGCAAAAGTTGTGTTGAAGTATGCCCTGTGGATGCTTTTCGTGAAGGTGAAACACAAGTCGTTGTTTCTCCGGATGATTGCATTGATTGCGGTGTCTGTATTGCAGAATGCCCAGAAGGTGCTATCTCTAATTCTGATGATGCTGATGCAAAATGGGTTCAATTTAATGCTGAAAAAGCTGCGATTTGGCCAGTTGCTCAAAAATAGTTTTTAAAATGAAATAAAAAAATCAAAAAAACCAATTTTTTTTAAAAAAGTTGGTTTTTTTTCTATCAAAATAGAAAAAAATGTGATATGATGCATTTGATAAGAAAAAGGAACGGAGAATTGCGAAATGTCTAAAGACTATACTTTTAATCCGGGTGATTTTGTGGTGTATCCCGCTCATGGTGTCGGCCAAATTAAGGATATTTCAAAAACATCTATTGGCGGGCAAGAAATGGAATTGATTGCCATTAATTTTGATAAAGATAAATTGACTTTAAAACTCCCTTTATTGAATGCAAAAAGAACGGGATTGCGTCAAATTGTTTCAGCTAATGAAATGAATGATGTAATGAGTGTTTTAAAAGGTAAAAATAAAGTGCG
>CALXUD010000016.1 GCA_944391585.1 uncultured Alphaproteobacteria bacterium
GGCTGTCCTAGGGCTTTTCAGGGGAATTGGACAACAAAAAAAGCGAAAGTATAAACTTCCGCTTTTTGATATTGGTCGGAATAACGGGATTTGAACCCGTGACCCCTTGCCCCCCAGACAAGTGCGCTACCAGGCTGCGCTATATTCCGATGAATTCGGTTTATATCATGATTTAATCTGAAAATCAATAAAAAAGAGAGGCCAATAAATAGCCTCTCTCAAAATTTTTTTCCAATTAACGTTTAGAAAATTGGAACCGTTTGCGTGCTTTTGCACGACCTGGTTTTTTACGTTCAACAACACGAGAATCACGTGTTAAGAAACCTGCTTTTTTCAAAGCGGAATGTAAATCCGGTTCAAATAAATCCAAGCAACGGCTGATGCCATGACGTAAAGCATAAGCTTGACCAGATAAACCTCCACCGACAATACGTGCATCAACATCAAATTCACCCTCACGATTCGTAATAACGAACGGTTGTGCAATAATCATTTGCAACACTGGACGAGGGAAATAATCTTTGATATCCCGTCCGTTGATCGTGATTTTACCCTTTCCTAATTTGATAAAAACACGTGCAACAGCATCTTTTTTCTTACCAACTGCTTGAGAACGACCGAATTTATCTTTTTTTGGTTCACGAACAACCGGAGCAGCAACGTTTTCTTCTGTCTTTGTTTCAACAGAAGCTTCGGCTACAGCCGATTTCAATTCTGACATTTCAATTTTCTTTTTCATGATTAAGCGCTCCGTTTATTCTTTTTATTTTTTGCTGCAATATCTAAAACAATTGGATTTTGAGCTTGGTGAGTGTGTTCCGGACCAACAAAAATACGTAATTTTGTCATTTGTTTTGCCCCTAACGGCCCACGTGTTAACATGCGTTCCACAGCTTTTTGTAAAACACGTTCTGGATGATCTTCCAATTGTTTTGCAACAGAAACCCCTTTAATCCCACCAATATAACCTGTATGATGGTAGTATTTCTTTTGTTCCAATTTACGACCTGTCAAAGCAACTTTTTCAGCATTGACAACGACGACATAATCACCGCAATCTTGAGACGGCGTGAAGCACGGTTTATTTTTCCCGCGCAAAATAGAAGCAATTTGGCTGGCCAACCGCCCTAAAACCAAACCTTCTGCATCAATTAAATACCATTTGACATCGCAATCAGCCGGTTTAATTGTTTTTGTAGATTTTGTTTGTTGTGTCATCTTTTAATTCCTTTTTTATTTAAGACAGATGGATTTATATACTAAAAAAACGATATTGTCAATAGATTTTTTATCTTTTTTAAAACGGTAATATAATACCGATATTTTAAAATCCTTATATTAAGCTATTGTTTAAGTGGAAAAACAATCTTGATTTTCTATAAAGAATGCCATATACTTCTTTTAACATAACAAGGATTAAAAATGAAAACGCTCATTTTATGGGATTGGGATAACACATTGGTTGACACATTTGAGGCAATTTTAGCAGCGCAAAATGATTTACGCCAATATTATGCTCTTCCCCTTTGGACAAAAGAAGAAGCTAAAATGGCTATGAATACATCGGGGCGCAATTTAATCAAAGACTTGGTTGGAGAAGAAAATGCTTCAGCTGCCCGTCGTTATTTTTTAGAATCTTATAAAAAATACGCGCTTGAGATTAAATTAAAATCTGGCGCTCAAGAAATTTTAGATTTTTTTAAAAAAAAACGATATATCAATATATTAGCAAGTAATAAAAACGGTAAAATTTTAAGAAATGAAGCAAATGCTCTGAAAGTCAGTCATTATTTTGATCGTATAATTGGCGCTCAAGACACTTCAAATGACAAACCATCTAAAACGTTTAGCGATTCAGCAATTCAGGGCTATCAACCTAAAAAAATAATCAGTATTGGTGATGGTAAATCCGATATCCAAATGGCACACAATTACCAAAATGGTGTCGCTGTTTTAGTTTGGAGCAATCCCTTAAATGCAGAATTTAAACAGAATAAACCGGATTTTGTTTCCCCTGATCTGCTCTCTTTGAAAAAGATATTGACTTTTTAAGATTTTTTAAGTATTTTCATTGCGTCAGATGATCGGATAATCGCTGTCTTTTTGATAGAGGAAAGTCCGGGCTTCTCAGGGAAACGATACTGGCTAACGGCCAGGCGGAGTGATCCGACGGAAAGCGCTACAGAAAATTAAACCGCCAATCTTTTGGTTGGTAAGGATGAAAAGGCGGGGTAAGAGCCCACCGCATTTTTGGTGACAAAAATGGCACAGCAAGCCCTATCGGAAGCAAGACCAAATAAAGGTGCCGATGCTTTGCATTGTAAAAGGAGTGTCCCTGCTCTGCACGATGAGGTAGGTTGCTAGAGATTGACAGTAATGTCAATTCGAGATGAATGATTATCCACGACAAAACCCGGCTTACAGATCGTCTGACGAATTTACACTCAAAATGTATTCTTCAATAGATTCAACTTGTTTTTAATCAGATATCTTTTCAAACAAGTATTTGATTTGACCGCAATTATCTGAACATCCTGGGCCACTTGTGTCATACCAATACCATCTATCTCCATCTCGACGATAAATAGCAACATGAACATCTCCTCTATAATTTTGGGTGATAATAGACTGTCCCTTATTAGCGGCTTCAGCTGCCTCTATGCTGGGATAACTGGCTGCAATTCCAGGCATTTGATCCCGATTATAAGGATCTGAAATCCAAAAACTATTTTCAAAATAATAATGGATTATTTTTGCTCCTGTTGGTATACTTAAAACTGGAACGGATAAAATAAAACTAATTAAAAATATAAAACTTTTTAAAGAAAAAATAAATTTTAATATTTGATACTTTTTTAAAAATAACAAAATATTCATCTTTATTCTTCCTTTTCTTAAAGTATTTTTATAAAAATAAGTAATATCTTATTTTTTTTATCTTTTAGTATAAAAAGCCTCCACTGGAGGCTTTTTCTCTTATCTGATTTTTATATGGGCTTCTCGCAATTGTTTTTCACTGACTTCAGTTGGAGCCTTCATCAATAAATCTTCACCTTGTTGATTTAATGGGAAAGCAATGACTTCACGAATATATTCTTCATCCGTAATCAACATAACCAACCGATCAATTCCAAAAGCGCAGCCACCGTGCGGAGGAGCACCAAATTTAAACGCAGAAAGCATACCCGCAAATTTAGCTTCAACCACTTCTGGACCATAACCGGCAATTTCAAAAGCTTTATACATAATTTCAGGACTGTGATTTCGAATAGCTCCTGACAATATCTCATACCCATTACAAACCATATCAAATTGATAAGCTTTAATTTCTAATGGATTTTTATTTAACAAAGCGTCCATTTCTCCTTGTGGCATGGAAAACGGATTATGCGAAAATTCAATAGCGCCCGTTTCTTCATTTTGTTCATAAAATGGAAAATCCGTAATCCAGCAAAAACGGAAAGCATTCTTTTCAATCAAATCCAGTTCATTTCCAAGCAATGTGCGAACTTGCCCCGCAAATTTAACTACCTTATCTCCTTTTCCGCAAATAAAGAAGATTGTATCATTCACACCAGCTCCTGTTATTTCTTTTAAGCGATTAATACGAGCTTCATCCAATTTTTTAGCAATCGGGCCCTTATTTTCCGTTTCGGTAAAGGTGATATATCCTAATCCCCCCATTTCTTTTTCAACCGCAAAAGCGTTCATTTTATCAAACCAACTGCGTGGACGAGAGGCAGTCCCCGGCGTTTTAATTCCCCGCACAAAACCACCTTGCTCTACCATATTGGCAAAAATCCCAAAATCAGATCCCTTAAACACTTCAGAGACATCTTTAATCAATAAAGGATTGCGTAAATCCGGCTTATCCGTTCCATAAGTCAACATAGATTCCATAAACGGAATTTGAATAAAAGGAGCTTTTGAAACAGCCGAAGTAGGAGCAAATTCTTCAAATAAACCTTGAATAACAGGTTCTACAGTTGCAAAAATTTCGTCTTGCGTCACAAAGGACATTTCAATATCTAATTGATAAAACTCACCAGGAGAGCGATCCGCACGCGCATCTTCATCACGGAAACACGGTGCCACTTGAAAATAACGATCAAACCCTGAAACCATCAACAATTGCTTAAATTGTTGAGGAGCTTGCGGTAAAGCATAAAATTTTCCTTTATGCAAACGACTGGGTACCAAAAAATCGCGCGCTCCTTCCGGTGAAGAGGCTGTTAAAATCGGAGTTTGAAATTCGCTGAACCCTGCATCCCACATCCGACGGCGAATGGATTGAATAAATTTATTCCGCGTTAAAATATTGGCATGCGGTTTTTCACGTCGCAAGTCTAAAAAGCGATATGTCAACCGTTGTTCTTCAGATAATTCATCCGATTCTGCAACAACCTGCATTGGCAATACATCAGCCATTGACAGAATCTCAACCGTTTCGACAGAAACTTCAATTTCACCGGTTGGCATTTTAGAGTTGATTGTTGCCGCATCACGCAAAATAACGCGCCCTGTAATAGTAATAACAGATTCCGGTCGAACTTTTTCCAAAACTGAAAATTGAGTATTTTCTGTATCAATCACACATTGTGTAATCCCATAATTATCCCGCAAATCAACAAATAATAAATTACCATGATCCCGCTTGCGATGAACCCAACCGGAGAGTTTTACAATCTCTTCAGCATTTTCTTTCCGTAATTGTCCACAAGTATGCGTACGATATTGATGCATTTTTCATTCTCCATTTAAAATAACTTTTGCGGGTTAAGATATACGAAATTCTTTTAAAAATCAAGAAATGTTTTTATTTTTTATCAAGAAAATAACCGAAACAAATCTTGTAGGAATAAAACACCCTCATTAGTCAATAAATCCACAAATAATTCTAATCCGTTCCAATTATAAATTGCAAAGGATAGCAATAATCCATAACACATCAGATTAGCAGTTGGCAAAAAAAGAAGGGTGAACAAAAAACCGGCTTTTTTAAAATCTGTTTGATGCGGATGAAGAGAGGAAATCGTTGTGCAAATATGATAACCCGTTGTTACCCCCAATATTATCAAAAAAGCATTCGGCACAGGTTGATTCATAAAAGAATATAAAAGAGTTGATAACATAACCAAAAAAGGGAAAGTCGGGAAAAAGTAAGGTGCTAATGAAATCAGCCAATTTCCTTCCCCTTGATATCCAAAGGCCCCTCCTTTATTATGATGAACTTCTAAAGAAACAGGCTTGTGAAAGGTTAACAATGCAAATAACATATGCGTTATTTCATGTTCAAAAATAGCAAAAGATGATGTACCTTTTCCACGTAAAAACAAAATCCAAAAAATACATACCCCGGCTAAAGGAACTCCAAACAGCAATAAGGCTTGAGAATGGACCAATTGCGTTACCATAAAAGTAGCACATAAGAAAGAAGGAATCAATAAAGAAAACATAAGCAAAGCTAAAGGCCACTTAATTATCCATAAAATCCAATTCAAAAAAAGCCGCATTATATCTCCTTACTTAAATCAGACAAATAAATCACAATTGTGCCTAAAAGAGTCGTATCAAATTCACCTCTGACTAGACGCTTCTGCTTCTCCCCTTGAATATTAGCAAAATATAAATGCAGGGGCGGATTTTTAGCATCCTTAACCCGCTTAAAAAACCACCCGTTTTTCTTCCCCTCAAGCACTTCAATATTTAATGTATAATAATCTGCAGGCCCTGAATAGATTGTTTTTTTACTTGAATATATTTCTTTAATTCCTTGATAATTAAAGTTAAATTTCAATTTTCTTTTACCATCAAAAACAACATATTCTTTATCCATCGGAACAGATTGCTGCATCAAATCAAAAATAGCCGTTTGATAATCTAAAGTCTTTGGTTTATCCGAAAAATTCACTTGCCGTTTTTTGATTTTTCCTTTTGTTAAAGATTCCATTGTTGATTCTTGCATTAAAGGCAAAGCATTTTGTTGAGGAGTTAATCTAGATGTTAAAATTGTGCGTGCATCCAACAAAAAAGAAAGCAAGCCACGTGTGTGTGTTTGAGTTTGAATAAAAACAGATTCTTTTTTGGGGGAAATTTTCATAATACCAGACATAATTGGCATACCAGCGGCATAAGCATTATAAATGGCTCTTGTTTCCGTTGCATGAACAGAAATAGAAAGAGTCATTCCCAGCAAAAATGCATAAAAAAAGATTTTCATTTTCCCTCACTTGTGGTATCTTATCTGATAAATAAAAAAATTTAAAGGACTATTTTATGAACACGCTGATTATTTTAATTTTCTTATTTATTATTTTGATTTTAGCCATTTTTTTAACCATTAAAATAACAGGAATGAACAAATATCCTTCTCTTTCTTCTGATTTAGAACGTTTGGAACGCTTATCTCGGGAAGATGCCATGAATTTACGCCAAGAATTGGGGCAATCTTTGCTGAATTTTAGCGATTCCATTCGCAAAACCGTTGAAGAGAGGTTGGATAAAATCAATCGGGAAAATGCGGATAAATTGGAAAAAATGCGCATTACCGTTGATGAAAAACTGAACAGCACCTTGGAAAAACGCTTTAATGAATCTTTTTCTTTAGTTTCTGAACGTTTGGAAAAAGTTCATCAGGGCTTGGGAGAAATGCAAAATTTAGCTTCAGATGTGGGAGGACTTAAACGTGTTTTAACCAATGTTAAAACGCGCGGCACTTGGGGCGAGATTCAATTAGGCAGTTTATTAGAGCAAATGCTTTCGCCGGATCAATACCTCAAAAACGCCCATATCAAAGAAAATACAACAGAAGTTGTGGAATATGCTGTTCGTTTGCCTGATGGAGATGTATTAATTCCCATTGATTCAAAATTTCCGATTGAATGCTTTGACCGATTGATTTTAGCCGCTGAAAAAGCAGATGCTGTGGCTTTAGAAGCAGCTTCCACCGAACTGGAAAAAGCTATTAAACTGCAAGCAAAAAACATTTCTGAAAAATATATTTTACCTCCTAAAACAACCAACTTTGCCATTATGTTTTTACCAACTGAGGGCTTGTATGCCGAAGTTATGAAACGTCCTGGTTTAGCCGGAGAAATTCAAAATAAATTCAGGATTTCCATTACAGGTCCCAGCACATTGGGAGCATTTTTAAACTCCTTGCAAATGGGCTTTCGCACACTTGCAATTCAAAAGCGCTCTGGCGAAGTTTGGCAAGTTTTGAATGAAGTTAAAGTGGAATTTGAAAAATACAATGTTTGGGTAGAATCGGTTCGTCAAAAAATTGATCAGGCTCATAAAACATTAGATATGGCCGAAACACGCACGCGCGCTGTTAATAGAAAATTGCGTAGCGTGGAAACACATTTACAAATAGATTCTAAAAAGACAGGCGATATTTCTTTACCGCTTAAATAATTATTGTTGGGCAATTTCAGCAATTTTAGCAATAATTTTACGAATCATTTGAAGCCGTTCTTCTGGTTTTTCCATAGGCCTTAGAACCAAAAGCTTTTGGTCCGGTCGAATTTTCATTGTGCCTAATTGAGATGTAATATAGTCAATCAATCCGGCCGGATTTTTAAACGTATTTTGATAAAAAGCAATAGAAGCACCTTTAGGACCAACTTCAATGCGCTCTATATTAGCCTTTTTGGCCAAAATTTTCAAATCAATGATTTGGAACAAATTTTCTACTTCAATCGGATATTGCCCAAAACGATCCAAAAATTCCACACGCATTTGTTCAATTTCTTCCGATGTTTCCAAATCAGCAATCCGCCGATATAATTGCAAACGCAAGTCCAAATCAGCAATATATTTTTCCGGAATAAAGACAGGAATACCCAACGAAATTTGTGGTGCTAAATCAATTGAATCAAAAATCGAATTTGGATCTTTCTTTTGCTTTAGAGCATGAACAGCATCTGCTAACATTTTCTGATAAAGCGCAACACCAACTTCTTTAATATGACCGGATTGTTCTTTTCCCAATAAATTACCGGCCCCACGTATATCTAAATCATGACTGGCTAATTGGAAGCCGACACCTAAAGAATCCAGTCCCTGCATCACGGTCAATCGTTTTTGAGCCGTTTCATTCAGGCGCATACCGGCCGGTGTTGTTAAATAAGCATATGCACGTAATTTCCCCCGACCGACACGTCCGCGCAACTGATATAAAGCAGATAATCCAAACATATCTGCCCGATGAACAATAATTGTATTAACTGACGGAATATCCAATCCGGATTCAACAATGCTGGTTGCCAATAAAATGTCATATTTTTTATCCGAAAAATCTAACATGATTTTTTCCAACTGACCGGCTGCCATTTGCCCATGCGCCATCACGACCTTTAAATCCGGAACCAGCTTAGATAAAATTGCTTTAATTTCAGCCATATCGGAAATACGTGGGCATACATAAAAAGATTGGCCACCCCGAAAATATTCACGCAAAAGGGCTTCTTTAATAATAACAGCATCAAAGGGTAATACATAGGTTTTAACAGCCAATCTATCCACCGGTGGAGTCGCAATAATGGATAACTCTCGTACTCCGGACAAAGAAAGTTGCAATGTGCGCGGAATAGGCGTTGCCGTCAATGTCAAAACATGCACACCTTCTTTTAATTCTTTCAAACGTTCCTTATGAGAAACACCAAAATGTTGTTCTTCATCCACTATCAATAAAGACAAGTTTTTAAATTTTACTTTTTTGGATAAAAGAGCATGTGTCCCAACAACAATATCCACACTACCCTGCTCTAATTCTTTTAAAGTGGCTTCAGCTTTTTTAGGAGACACTAAGCGCGAAAGAGTTGCTACTTTCAAAGGAAAGTTTTTAAACCGATTCATAAAATTTAAAGCATGTTGTCGCGCTAAAAGAGTGGTTGGGACAACAACAGCCACCTGCCCACCATTAATTGCCGATAAAAAGGCTGCACGTAATGCAATTTCTGTTTTCCCAAATCCCACGTCTCCACAAACCAATCTGTCCATTGGTTTCCCTGAAGCTAAATCATCTTCCACTTCATGAATAACTTGAATTTGATCATCTGTTTCTGTATAAGGGAAACGTGCACAAAATTCTTGATAAAGACCATGCGGTGCCAGCATTTTTTGAGCTGCTTTCACTTCTCGAATAGCAGCTATTTTCATCAATTGTTCTACCATGGCGAACAAATCTTTTTTAACGCGTTCTTTTCGGGTTTTAAAGCTGAGTGAACCCAATTTATCCACCACCGGATTTTCAGTTCCATATCTGGAAAGCATATCCAAATTTTCAACCGGTACAAACAATTTATCCTGATCGGCATATAAAAGCATCAGGCAATCATGCTGCGCGCCACCAACATTCAATGTGAATAAACCTTTAAATTGTCCCACACCATGAATTTGATGAACAACGAAATCATCAACCTGCAATTCAGACAAATCCGTGATAAAATTTTGCTTCCTTTTTTTGGAAACAGGCCGAATAATCTTTTCACCAAAAATATCTGTTTCAGTAATTAAAATAAATTCTTTTGTAGAAAAGCCTTTTTCAAATTCTGCCACTAAAACAGAAGGAGCCTGTTTTAAAGCATCATTCCAATTTTCAACAGAATGCAAAAAAATATCTCGCTCTCTTAACAATCCGGTTAAACGTTCTGCCGCTCCATAAGAAGAAGCTGATATAATCACCTGTCTTTTTTCCTGTCTGATAAAATCGGCAACAGATTCAAAAATATCTGTCTTATCGGTATGACGTTCAGCCGCAAAATCAACTCCTAATCTGCTACCCATATCTTGAGCATCCGGTTCCAAATAAGGCGAAAGAGAATAAGTATTTTTTGAATCTAAAACATGAATCACCTCTTCCTTATTCATGAAAAACGTATCCGGCGGAATCGGATAATAATGCCCTCCTTTCTCCAAGGGATCACTCAAAGCTTCTTGACGCGCCTGATAAAATTCCAAAATCTGTTCTGAACGAGAAAGAACAGCATTTTTAAAATCAAAATCAACACTAATAGCTGTTTTTGAATTTAAATAATCAAATAAGGTTCCTAACTTTTCATGGAAAAGAGGTAGATAATGTTCTAATCCTTGAATATAACGTCCATCAGAAACAGCTTGATAAAGGGAATCTTGAGATCCAGCATTTTCAAACAATTCTCGAAATTTCATCCGAAATAAAGAAATGCTTTCCGGTGTAAAACGAAATAATTGAATAGGTTTTAATTCAATTTTTTTAAGAGAGGAGTTTGTGCGTTGCGTAATCGGATCAAAAGATTTAATAGAATCAATTTCGTCTCCGAAAAAATCAATCCGAACCGGTTTTTCAAATCCGGCTGGGAACAAATCTATAATACCGCCACGAACGGCATATTCTCCTACTTCAATAACAGTATCTACACGTGTATAGCCATTTTTCCCTAAAAAAGATAAAATTGATTGAAAAGCAGTATCTCCTTCCTGAAAAGACATAAAAGAATTTTTAAAAAAATCAGGTATGGGAATACGCTGCATTAAAGCTGAAACTGTTGTTAAAATCAACACATTTTTGTCATTCGGGAAAGCCAATAAATCCGTTAATGTATCAATTTGCCGAGCAATGATATCTGATTGCGGTGAAACGCGATCATATGGCACAGTATCCCATGGTTCAAAGGTTAAAACCTTTATTTTAGGATCTATTAACGGAATAATTTTAGATAAAAAGACTAATTCTTTTTCATGAGATGCAATGTGTAATAATCGATTGTGGCGATGTGTCAAATCAGCTAAAACAATCGTTTCAAAGCCATTTACAATACCGGATAATTTTTGCATCTAATCACTCTTTAAAAAAATGGAAAACCCACTGAAACTAATTTTTCCAAATCTCGAATGGTCCCTTGCTCGGCGAAAATTAAAACGATATCTTTTGGTCGAACAATTAAATCCTTGTCATATGGTAAAAATAATTTTCCCCGCAAAATACCACCAATAACAATCCCTTCTGAAATATCTAAATTCCCCAAAGGTTTTTTTGTAATTTTAGAGGACTTCATAACCTCTATTTCCAAAACTTCTCCTATTCCGGATTGAATAAAATAATCATTTTTCACTTTTCCTTTGCGAATATATTGCAAAATTGAAGAAACCATAACAGCATTTGAATTAACTGTTGTATCAATTCCTAATCCCGATAATAATGACTGATAAAGCGGATTATGAATCAATGCATAAGTGCGCATTACTCCACTGCGTTTGGATAATAAGGATAATAGAATGTTATTTTCATCAGATTGAGTTGTAGAAATTGCAATCCGATAATTAGATAGATTTAAATCATCTGTTAAAGAATCATCCAATCCATCTCCTTGTATAACCAATGTGTTAGAAAGTGTTTTAGCCAAAAATTCCGCTCTTTCTTCATTTTTTTCAACGACCGTAACATGGTGATCTGCATCATCATTTTCCAATAATTTAGCAACATTCCAACCAATACGTCCGCCGCCAAAAATAATAATATCTTTTGGCGGAACACTTTCATAGCCAAAAATGTCTAAAATTTGAGTTAATGATTTAGTCGGAACTGAAAAATAAATATCATCACCTGACTTTAAAATCAAGTCATCAGATAAATTTAATGTTTTTAATTTACGACTAATGGCCATAATACGAAAACCGGTTTCTGTTGTTATTTGAATCATTTCATGAAGTGTTTTTCCAACAATAGGTGTTGACTTTTTGCATCTTAAACCGACAAAACAAACCAATCCATCCAATACAGAAACCATATCTAAAGCACCGGAAACATTCATTGTGCGAACAATTTTATCAGCTGTTTCTTTTTCCGGAGAAACAATAACATCAATAGATTGAGAATCCAAAAAATCTTTATATTTTAAAGAAATATATTCACTGGAAGAAATGCGTGCAATTCGTTTTGAAACGTTAAAAATGGTTTTGGCAATAGAGCAAGAAACGATATTTACCTCATCATTACCCGTCACAGCCAAAAAAATATCCGCATCCTCCGCTCCAGCTTTTTCAAGAATAGATGGATACGCTGCTGATCCATGAATTGTTTGAATATCTAATTGCTCACTTAAATCATTCAATTTTTCATCTTCCGAATCAATTAAAACAATGTCATGATTTTCCGCCCGTAAATACTTGGCTAAAGAAATTCCGATTTCACCTGCTCCAGCAATAATAATTTTCATTTTAACACCTATTTTAAAACTTTAAAAAACAAAAATAACAATTTGTTTTTATTAAAAAAAATAATTTATCATTTTTTGAACTTTTTTTGGATCCATCTCCCGATACATTTGAGTACAAAATTCGCTTTTATTAGCTTTTCCTTGAGCATACCACGCCAAATGTTTCCGCGCAACAAAAATTCCATGTTTTCCATAATAAGATAAAATGGCATCAAAATGTGATAAAACAAGATCTTTTAAGACAAAAGACGGTTTTATGCCTGTTTCTATCGTGGATAAAATCCACGGTCGCCCCAAAGCTGCCCGTCCAATCATAACGCCATCGGCTCCGGTTTGCTGACAAATTCGTTGTGCGGAATCAAAATCTTGAATATCCCCATTCGCAATAATTGGAATAGAAACGGATTCTTTTACTTTTTGAATCCATTCAATATTCACAAAACCAGCATATAATTGTTTTTGCGTACGTCCATGAACCGTAAGAGCCGAAACTCCCGCTTCTTCCAATTTTTTGGCTAATTCAACAACATTTATATGTGTTTCATCAAATCCTAAACGGGTTTTAACAGTAACAGGTGTTTTAACAGCTTGAACAACAGATTTAGCCAATTGAGCTGCATAGTTTATATCTCGCATTAAATAACATCCGTTATGTGACTGAATAATTTTTTTAACCGGACAGCCCATATTGATATCTATACGTTTTGCCCCGGCCTGCTCTGCTAACTGAGCCGCAAAAACCATAGAATTAATTTCATGGCCCAATAGTTGAATGGCAATATTTCTTTCCTGCTGGATTTCTTTCATTTGTAAAATGATTTTTTTATTATATTTTAAACCTTCTGCCGGAACCATTTCAGTAAATAACAAATGATTTCCGAATAAACGAACCATCTTTCTAAAAGGATAGTCTGTCACACCGGCCATCGGTGCTAAAATAATTTTATCATCGCAATTCATTTTGCACCTGCTGATAAGCTTCATGGGTAAGCTGAAAGGCGATTTTCTTCAAGTCCGGCGAAACACTTTCTAAATCCGATACATCTGGAAACATTGTTTTCAAGGCCTTTGCTAACCAATAGTAGGCTTTTGAATAATCTAGGAACTTTTTGGTTTGATACAATTCTGAAATTTTTAATTGAGCCGGGGTATAGCCTTTTTTGGCTGCTGATTCATACCAAAAGAACGATTGTTTTTCATCTTTTTGAATCAACTTTCCTTCGGCATATAAATGTCCTAATTTCATCATTGCTTCCAAATGCCCATTTTGAGCCGCTTTTTTATAAAAGAAGACCGCTTTTTTCATATTACGCGGTACTTGTGTTCCTTGTTCATAAACATTTGCAATAATAAATTGGCTTTCTCTATCTCCATAATCAGCTAACCTCGCATGCCAAGCTAAATCCCAGTATTCATCTGTTTTTTCTGTCATCAAATCAAAAGAATTAAATAAAAAACCGGATTGAGCAACTCCATCCTCGGAAGTAAATAAAAAAACAAGAAAAATAAAATAAAACAATTTATTTTTTAACATAGCTATGATATAACAGATTTACACAAAAAAGGAAAGATAAAATGAGATCTGAAGTTACAATTATTGGGGCCGGATTAGCCGGTTCGGAAGCAGCTTGGCAATTATTAAAACGCGGGTTTAAAGTACATATGATTGAAATGCGCCCCTTAAAAACAACTCCAGCTCATCAAACGAATTTATTCGCTGAATTAGTTTGCTCCAATTCTTTACGCTCCGATGATGCTCAAACAAATGCTGTCGGGCTTTTACATCATGAAATGCGTCAATTAGATTCTTTAATCATGAAATGCGCTGACGAAACGCGTGTGCCGGCCGGTGGCGCATTAGCGGTTAATCGAACAGATTTTGCTGCTAAAATTACTCAAACATTAAAAGAGCATCCCCTTTTTACTTTAGAAACACGAGAAGCAAAATTAGATTTAGAACAAACAAATCCTGTTATTTTAGCCACAGGACCGTTAACTTCCGATAAATTAGCTGACCAGCTTAAATCTCTGACAAATTCAGAATCCCTTCATTTTTTTGATGCCATTGCACCAATTGTTTATACCGAATCTATCGATATGACTCAAGCATGGTACCAATCACGCTATGATAAAGGTGATGGAACAGATTATTTGAATTGTCCTTTATCTGAAGAAGAATACAACACATTTTTAGATGCTCTTTTAAATGGTAAAAAAGTTGCATTTAAGGAATGGGAACAAAATACCCCTTATTTTGAAGGATGTCTACCGATTGAAGTAATGGCAGAACGCGGACGACAAACTCTTTTATTTGGTCCAATGAAACCTGTTGGATTACGTAATCCGCATGACGATAATCGCCGTCCCTTTGCCGTTATTCAGTTGCGTAAAGAAAATAAAACCGGCACTTTAATGAATATGGTCGGTTTTCAAACCAAATTGACGTATGGCGCTCAAAAAGAAGTTTTTCGTTTAATTCCTGCGCTTCAAAATGCTGAATTTGCCAGATTGGGTGGCATTCATCGCAACACATTTGTCTGCGGGCCAAAAGTGTTGGATTCAAAACTATCTTTAAAAGCATTCCCATCCATTAAGTTGGCTGGCCAAATTACCGGTTGCGAAGGATATATTGAAAGTGCTTCCATTGGCTTATTAGCCGGTTTATTCACGGCTTTTCCTGATTTAACGCCTCCGCCACCGGAAACAGCATTAGGCGCCTTATTAAACCATATTACAAACACTGCAAATGAAGAAACATTTCAACCGATGAATATTAACTTTGGACTTTTCCCTGAAATTGAATTTCAAGGAAAAAAAGTTAAAGGACGCGATAGAAAAGTGTTATACACGCAGCGGGCAGCTCAAAAATTAAATGTATGGAAACAAAATTTTTAAACTTATTGTTTCAATTGATTGAGCGTTTTTTGAGCTGTCTTATTGTCTGGGAAATTTTTAACCCAACCATTGGCAAATTCTAGGGCTTGTTTTAAATTTGTCTTTGATAATCCTAAAATACATGTTTTTAAGCGACTTGAAAGCCCCTTTTTTCTATATCCTAAAGAAAGGATATTAAAATAAAGCCCAATTGCTTCTAGATAATCTTGAGTTTGCTCCACCGCAACAGCTAAAGCATAAAGTGCCTCTACATTATCGGGCTGTAAAATCAAAGCTGAACGCAGGTTTTCCAAAGCTTCTAAAAAACGATTTTGCTCAAACAATAAAAGCCCTAGCCGATAAAAAGCTTCAAAATTTTTAGGATTTTGTCGGATAGCTTGATGATATGTTTCTTCGGCAAGTACATATTCTTTAAGACAACATAACGTATTTGCCTTATTTAAATATGCCAAAGCGTAATACGGATCCAATTGAATAGATTTTTCATAAGATTGCAAAGCGGCAGACCAATCTTTCAAAGCTTCATAACAAAGTCCTTGTTGATTATAAGAGAATGCATTTTCAGATATCTTAAGAGCATGGTTAATATTTTCAAGAGCTTTCGAATACTTTTTTTGATCATATAAAGCTAAAGAAAGACGATAATAAGCCTCTTCATTTTCTTCTTTTTTTAAAATTTTTTTTAATAAAGGAATATAGGGTTTATTAATTTTTTGATACAACGCCGCTTGTCCTAACAAAGCTTGTGCATACTCCGAATTAATTTTTAATGCTTTTTCAAAACATTCCGATGCAAAAGAAATTTGATTGCGCTTTAAAAAAATATAACCCGATTGTACCAAAGCATCCAAATGATTGGGATATTTTTGATAAATTTCCAAAGCTTCATCAAAACGGTTGAGTTTTTCTAAAACAGAGGCCAATAACAATTGATAACTTTCAATTTTGGGATAAAGTTTAACCGCATTATACAAAATTTCACTTGCTTTTTCATAAGCTTTTGCCTGAATCGCAACTAATGCTAATAAATAAAGAGCATCTCCATGTGTGGATTGCAATGATAGCGCATGACGGGCCAAATCTTCTGCCGAAGAAAAATCTCCGTTATTATAAGCTTTAAATCCCTCATCTAAAATCTGATCAACAGACATTTATCCCCCTATTCATCAATTGAGCCACGCCGACCAATAACCATTTCTTGATTAATATTAACACATTGAATTAATCCAAAAGCAAAAAAGAGTGTCAACATAGCCGTTCCACCATAAGATACTAGTGGCAACGGAACCCCCACAACCGGTAATAATCCCATGACCATCCCTGTATTGATAAAAACATACAATGCAAAGTTAATTGTAAGTCCCATAGCTAATAATTTTCCAAAAAAATTAGAGCATCGTGCAGCAATAACAAAACCATAGCCAATAATAATCATATAGATCAAAAATAAAAAAAGGGAACCCAATAGACCAAATTCTTCTCCCAAAACCGTAAAAATAAAGTCTGTTTGCTTTTCAGGTAAGAAATTCAAATGGCTTTGGGTGCCTTGTAAAAAACCTTTTCCAAAAAAGCCCCCGGATCCCAGCGTAATTTTAGATTGCAAAATATGATAACCGGCCCCCATTGGATCTGATTCCGGATTTAAGAAAGTTAAAACACGTTGTTTTTGATAATCATGTAAAAAATGAAATAAAATCGGAATGGAAATGAGTCCTAAAATACCTATAAGAATAAATTTCCAAATTTGAACACCCACTAAAAAGAACAATCCAAAACCGGCAAAGACCAACATCAATGCCGTTCCCAAATCTGGTTGTTCCAAAATTAACGCAACAGGCACCAAAACGATCAATGCCGGCGGAATCATATATTTTATAGAACGCACCTCTTCTAAGCTAGCACCATGAAAATAACGTGCCAATGCTAAAACCATTGCAATTTTCATTACCTCGGAAGGTTGCACTTGAATAATGCCAAAATTTAGCCAACGTTGTGCTCCCATTCCTACTGTTCCAAATAAAGTAACAGCCAATAATAAAATTAAAGATGCTCCATAAATTAAATAAGCATATTTCATCCAAAATCTTAAATTTGTTAGAGAAACAGCAATTAAAACACATAAACTGAGTAAAAACCGAAAGAATTGTTTATTAGCCCACGGATACCAACTGCCATTTCCGGCAGAATACAACAAGGCAATACCAATAAAAACAACCAAGCAAATTAAAAATAAATATGAAAAATTAAAGCGGAGTAATTTTTCTTTAATACTGAGATTATAGTCTTTTAAATAACAGTTCCGATCTTTAAAAAAACTCATTTTCCCTCCTTTAAAGATAGGCTGGAAGATTCCATATCAAGGCGTATAGCTTCTTTTAAAATTTTAGAAGCAATTGGTGCAGCCGAACGGGCACCACCACCGCCATGTTCTATCACAACAGCAATGGCATACTTTGGTTTATTTAATGGAGCAAATCCAACAAAAATGCCATGATCTCGATGTTCCCAGTCTAATTCATCTTGTGATTTAATCCCTTCTTCTCGTTCTTTTAATGTAATACGGCGAACTTGAGTACTGGCTGTTTTTCCAGCCATTTTTTGTCCATTCAGATTAAATCGTGAAGCATAGCCCGTTCCACCTTCTTCATTCATTACCAACCCCATTCCGGTTTGAATTATTTTTAAATGAGCTGGTTTTAAACCTAATAATTTTTTAGAAGGGATTTCTGTTCTCTTTTTGACTAAATGAGGTGTAATTTCCATGCCACCATTTGCAATTTGTGCTGCCATTTTTGCCATTTGAATCGGTGTTGCATTTAAAAAGCCTTGTCCAATACTTAAATTTAATGTATCACCAATTCGCCAAGAATCATGGCGGTTTTCCTCTTTCCATTTTCTCGTTGGCAATAAAGCGGCTTTTTCTCCAACTAAATCAATTCCTGTCAAAGAACCAAATCCCAATCGGGCCGCCATAGCAGAAATTTTATCCACACCTATTTTTTGAGAAATTTCATAAAAATAAACGTCACAGGAATGTTGCAAAGCTTCCACAACATTTAAGTGCCCATGACCTTCTCTTTTCCAACAATGAAATTGCTGATTACCAACTTTTGTTTTCCCAGAGCAATAAATTTGTTTATGTAAGGTAATATCTCCGCTTTCTAAACCAGCTAACGCCACGACCAATTTAAAAATTGATCCCGGAGAATAAATATCCGCAATTGTTTTATTCCGCATTGGGCGTTTTGGATTATTAATCAACTTATTCCAAACATTTTGAGGAATCGGTCTATTAAATAAATTGGGGTCAAAACTTGGCGTTGAAACAAGAGCCAAAACCTCTCCTGTATGTACATCCAATAAGATGATAGAAGCTGATTCCTCTCCAGCTGCTTGCGTAGCAATCTTTTGCAATCGGGCATCAATTGTTAAAATTAAATCATTTCCGGGGACGGGAGGATTATCTTCTAAAACCCGAACAGAACGTCCAAAAGCATTCACTTCCGTTTTACGCATTCCCGGCGTTCCCTTCAACCATTCATTTTGACTTTGTTCTACACCAGAACGACCAATTCTATATCCCGGCAAATCCAATAAAGGACTATCTTTCTCTACATCTTCTTCCAAAATCAACGAAACATACCCAACAGCATGTGTGGTTGTATCTTTTTCCGGATAAAAACGAGTGAAACCTTCTTCTATTGAAATTCCCGGTAAATCTGGGATATTAAGTTGAATGGCAGAAATTTCATCAAATGTTAAATCTTCTTTTATTCGGACGGGCATAAAGGCACGCTTACGAGATATTTCTTTTTCAATGCGAGTACGTTCTGCTGCATCCAAAGGAATTAGTTTTGAAAAAGAATCTAAAGTTTTTTGAACGTCGTTTGTTTGTTCTTTCGTAAAAATAGCTTGAAATGTTTTGCGATTACCGGCTAATTTCACTCCATTTCGATCAAAAATATTACCACGAGGCGGCAAAGTTAAACGTATGGAAACACGATTACGTTCCGCCATCAATTGATATTTTTCTCCTTGAAAAACTTGTAAATAAAATAAACGACCGATTAAAATAAAACTGATCAGTAAAAAAAACACCGCCAAAACAATCATCCGATGTGCAATACTTTGAGCTTTCTGATAACGCCAAATAATCATGATTTATACCCCAATTTGATATTCAGCCAACAACAAAAAGAGATAATCAACGGACAAAATAAAACCAATAAAATATATTGCAAAATAAAAGGAGATAAAAATAACCATTCTCCCGATATCAGACAAGAAAAAAGATACCATAATAGATCCACTGCAAACATCAAAGCTGCAAAACTTATCCATAATCCATTAAAAGACATATCTAACAAAAACGAGCGACCCAAATTTGCAATAAAAAAAATCAAAACAAAGAAAAAAGCGTTCAACCCAAAAGGGACAGATAATAATAAATCTGTTAAAATACCTAAGAAAAAAACCGTAATAACATTTAAAACGGAAGGACGAAAAATCGCGAAATAATAAATAACAATTAAAACCAATGGAACATAAATTTTTGTTGTCGGCGAAAATGAAAAAGGAATAACGCTGAATAAAATGAATAATAAAGCTATAATTGCTGGAATAAAAACTCTAAAAAAGGGAATCTTTTGTTGGATCGTCATTTCATTCCTCTCGGCATCTTGAATCAGGTAGTAAACCGTCTAAACCAAAATCGACTAAACGCACAAACTCTGCTTTATCGCGTTCAGAAAAAGGTTGGACATAAATATTACTCCCTTCCATTGATACAACAGTTCCCAAACTTAATCCTGCCGGATAAACACCGGAATGCCCGGACGTCATAACTAAATCACCAACATTAATTTGAGCTCCTTCAGGAACCGCAATCAACTTTAATAAAACAGAATTATCACCGCTTAAAATAGCTAAAACCCCATCTTCTCCCACTTTAACCGGAATCCGAGAAGTATAATCTGTAATCAATAAAACACGGCTCGCCAATGAGCCAACCTCAATTACACGCCCCAATACCCCCAGTTCCGTTAAAGCCAGATCTCCTTTTGAGATGCCGTCAACAGTCCCTGCTTGAACCAAAACAGACTTTGAAAAAGAGCCTCCATTATCTGCTACAATCCGCGCCGTTACAAAATGTTTTTCACCGTCCGGTTTATAATTCAGCAACTGAGAAAGTTTTTGATTGTCACTGCTCAATTGATAAACTTTATTCTGCAATAATCGTAAAGAAGCATTTTCTTCTTTTAAACGTTCATTTTCCGAACGAATCGAAAAAATTTCTGTTACTGAGTTTCCAATATCTTTAACCCATCTGACAGGTGTATATAAAACTGATAAAATCGGAACAAAAGCATCCGTTGCCGCTGTCCGAACCCGAATTAAAACAGGATTATTTGAAACCCCAATACCTGTTAAAGCTAAAGCAGCAATTAAAAATAAGACAGGCGCAAATTGTTTTACTTGCGCCTTTATTCTCTTTAAACGAAAAAATTTATTTTCCATTTAAAATCCCTTTTCGCTTAATACATGCTGCTGAGAATATTCTCAAATTTAGGCATTTCCTCTACGGCTTTCCCAGTTCCCAAAGCTACACATTGCAATGCATTTTCAGCAACAGAAACCGGCAATCCGGTTGATTCACGTAAGACTTCATCTAAGCGTTTTAATAAAGCACCCCCACCTGTTAACACAATCCCACGATCCACTATATCAGCTGCCAATTCCGGTGCTGTATGTTCCAAAGCTACTTTAACAGCTTCAACAATCTGACTAACCGGTTCAGATAAAGCTTCGGCAATTTGACGTTCTGTTACAACCAATTCCTTCGGCACACCATTCATCAAATCGCGTCCTTTAATTTCAATGGTTTTTCCTTCTCCGGTATCTGGCATAGAAGCACTACCAATGGCTTTTTTAATCCGTTCAGCTGAAGCTTCTCCTACCAACAAGTTATGATTTCGGCGGATATAAGAAATAATAGCTTCATCCATTTTATCACCACCAACACGTACCGAACGGGCATAGACAATACCGCCCAAGCTCATAACAGCCACTTCCGTTGTACCGCCCCCAATATCCACAACCATACTGCCAGACGGCTCATTAACCGGTAAACCAGCTCCAATTGCTGCAGCCATAGGTTCCTCAATTAAAAAGACCTTACGTGCATGTGAATTTTCCGCAGCTTCTTGAATGGCACGACGTTCAACTGCTGTTGATCCAGACGGAACACAAATTATAATAATCGGACGAGAAAAAGCGGTTGTTCTTCCTAATGCTTTTTGAATAAAGCGCTTAATCATTTCTTCCGCCACATCAAAATCAGCAATCACCCCATCACGTAAAGGACGTATAGCTTGAATTTGCCCAGGAGTCCGACCCAACATTTGTTTTGCTTCATTTCCAACAGCAATAACTTGTTTTTTCCCACGATTTTCGGCAATAGCTACAACAGAAGGTTCATTTAAAACAACACCCTGTCCACGTACATAGACTAACGTATTTGCTGTTCCTAAATCAATAGCCATATCAGACGAAAAAACATGAAATAGTTTTTTTATTTTATCCAATTGATTAAAATTTAACATTAAAAAGCCTTTCAAAAAAAAGATAACTCTTGAAGAATTTTATACAACACCTTTTTTTGAAATACAAGAGCTTTTTTTTTAAAAAAAATTATTTTTTT
>CALXUD010000017.1 GCA_944391585.1 uncultured Alphaproteobacteria bacterium
AGATGGTTTGATGTAATCGTCAGAATATAAAAGAAGAAAGCGAGGTTAATCAGCCTCGCTTTTTTTTATTTTAATTTAAACAACATATAATTTACTCATCCGTACAATTATAAATTTCAGTATGAATCCCGATACCAATTGGAATTGAATAACGTCCGGCATAAGCGGTTGAATACGGAGAACAAATTTTTTCAATGTCAGAATCAGTTAAGGTATTATATCCCCGTAAATCCGGATATTTCCCATTTGTCCGACCTACCCAAACACGATAATATCCTTTTATAATACTTACATAATCATCATTTTCATTAATTTTATTCAGCACAAATTTGCACATTTCTGGAGAGCTCGTCCATAAATCTAATTCAACCATTTGTCCCCAAAAATTGGAATTATGTGTATATCCTTGAAGAATTTCCCAACCGAAATACAAATCGCTTTCTTTCCCATGATCGATGAAATAACGACCATTGAAAGATGTTTTTGTTCCATTATCGGGACAGAATTTCTTATCTAGATGTCGACAAGCTTCATTAAAAGGTAAGTATGATGTAATTGTTCCTGCATAACAATGAAAATCAGAGGCTTCCGTTGGTTGATGATATTCTTTTAAAAGAAAAAGGAAAAGTTGATCAATAAAATCACTGATTTGAATATAAGCAATTTGACGCATTGCATACCGATATCCCGTAACCCCGCCAATGGATAGAACGCCGATAATAGCTAATACCCCTAGCATTTCTACCATACTGCGACCTAACTGTGATTTTATTTTTCGCATGTAATTTCCTTTATTTTTTAATTTAAATTACACTAATAGTATGAAATAAAATAAGTAAAGTCAAATTTTTTATTCTTGATTTTTACTCTTCTTTTTGCTAAAACGAAAGCAAGCATTTTTGATAATAAAAGGAGAATAAAATGAAATTTAAAACATTGGATGATTTTGATTTTAACGGGAAAACCGTTTTCGTGCGGGCAGACTTGAATGTGCCGGCAAAAGAGGGTGTGATTACGGATATGACACGCATTGATCGGTTTGTGCCGACATTGAAAGAAATTGTGAACAAAGGGGGGAAAGTGGTCATTGCTTCTCACTTTGGGCGTCCGAAAGGGGAAAAGAAACCGGAATTTTCTATGGCTTTCATGGTGCCGGCGATTGAAAAAGCAAGTGGTTTAAAAGTTCAATTTATTGATGATTGCATTGGTGAAAAACGGGATGAAGCTATTCGTGCCATGAAGCAAGGCGATGTGATTTTATTAGAAAATCTGCGTTTTTATTCGGGAGAGGAAAAAAATGACAAGGAATTTGCTGAACAATTAGCCAGTGGAATTGATATTTATATCAATGATGCCTTTTCCACAGCTCATCGGGCACATGCTTCAACAGAAGGAATGGCTCACTTATTGCCACGCGGTGCCGGGCGTTTAATGCAAGAGGAATTGGAAGCGTTAGATAAAGCTTTGGGCAATCCGGTGCGTCCAGCCGTGGCGATTGTTGGCGGTTCCAAAGTGTCCACAAAATTGGATTTGTTATCTAATCTAGTTAAAAAAGTGGATTATTTATGTATTGGCGGCGGGATGGCGCACACCTTTATGGCGGCAAAAGGTATTCCGATGGGGGAAGGTTCTTTAGTTGAACCAACAATGATTGATACGGCTAAGTCTATTTTGGCAAACGCCGGTAATTGCAGAATTATCTTGCCTGTTGATATTACTTGGGCAGATGCTTTTGGAGAAGGACAAGAAGCACATGTATCTGATGCAGATAAAGTGCCGGTTGGAAAAGTGTTATTGGATATTGGGCCGAAATCTGCTCAAGAATTCATTGAAGTGATTAAAAAATGCAAGACCTTAATTTGGAATGGGCCGGTTGGCGCTTTTGAAATCAAACCGTTTGACAAGTCAACAAATGAAATTGCACGCGCGGTTGCAGCATTAACAAAAGAAGGAAAATTAACCTCAGTTGCTGGTGGGGGAGATACAGTTTCAGCCTTGAAAAAAGCAGGCGTTGAACCGGATTTAACATATGTATCGGCTGCCGGAGGTGCCTTTTTGGAATGGATGGAAGGTAAAACTCTGCCGGGAGTTGATATTTTAGAAAAATAAACAATAAGAGCGGTTTTTACCGCTCTTTTTTTTATAGATAAAAAGAAAACTTGACAAAAATATATTTTGTGATAACCTACAATATAGAGAGTGGTGAAAAATGATTCCAGATAAACATACTTATTTAAATCATTTTAAACAATTCCAAAGATTTTTGGAGGATATTGGAATTCCTGCAAAAAATTGGAAAGATTTTTTTCAGTTGGGGCAAAAACAAAAAAATTTATCTTTTCTAATCCCTGTCTTAAAACAAATTCAATTTAATTTACGTCATATTTATCCGGATGATGTTCGCAGAGGAACTTCTTTATTAGTATTAAGTTATTTAAATGAATTAGAAGATGAGCAATTATTTTTTTCACTTGGATTTATGCCTGAAGAAACTTATGAAAAGGTGGAGAAGGAAATTATTTTTTCAATGAATGATGATTTCGATGCTCCTCTAAATATTCAAAAAATTTTTGAATTGATGTTGAATAAGTCAAATTCAGAATATTGTGTTATTCCTCTTAAAAAAGAATATATTGACTATGTCAAGGAAATTCGACAAGCATCGGAATTGATTTCTTTATATTATTTACCGGGTTTGGCTAAAGAAACAATAAATTTAGGGATTGATCAAGAGCCTTTGAAAATATACAATAGCAACTCTAATCAAGCTGAATATCAAACGTTGAAAACATTTATTTTAGTTCAAAATGATTTAGAAGCTCGTTTTTTAAATCATAAATATCCATATTTAGGTGAAAATACGGAAATCTTATTAAATGAATATTTTCATAGGCGTTTAGATCCATTAATGAATATTGGAATAAATAAAATGGATCCGATTTTACATGAAAGAGTTCGTGCTTTATCCTCGTTTTTTAAATTATTGTTGCCTCCGGATATGCATTTATCCGATCGAAAGAAAGAGCAATATAAATTAAAAATAAAAGATGATTTAATTGATGCTTTGCGTTTAAATCCAGATTATTTTAATTCAGAATGTAATCTATGGAATGAAATGAATGCAGAATGGATTCAAAAAGGAGTTCCAATTAAGCGCCGTTTATTAACTAATCGTCGAAATCAAATTCCATCTAAATTAAAACTACAGATGCCTCTTTGGAAAGTGTATCAATATTTAAAACAAAATCAACACGAACAATAAAATTAATCAGGAAATTTTATGCATTATCAAGACTCTATTCATTTCCCGCGTAAATTATTTTCAGAAAAAATCAAAGATCAAATTGAGCTTTTTAAAGAAGGAAGTTTTCTTTGGCAAGAGGTATTATTAAAAACTTTTAATCAAAAAGGACTTCCTTCATATATTCAAGAAGAAAGGTATATGGAGAGGGTTGTTTATCCTCTTCTGAAAGAATGGGATAATTTTTTAAAAGAGATTTATCCAAAAATGGTTCAGTATCGGATTAGTTCTAATCATATGGCTGTTTTTTCTTTATCGGAAATGAATGATGCTGAGCTTTATTTCGTTTGCGGATTGATGTCTTATGAAGTATTTAAACATAGTGAAGCTGAATCTTGTAAAAAAGCTGAAGAAAAATTTGGTAATTTTTTAAATTTAAAAAATAAAAAACAATTAAATAAAATTTCTCCTTCTCAAATATATCCCAATATTGTTGATTTATTTACGATTATGCTTAATAAAGAAGATTCTTCTTACAGGATTCCTTTATGTAAAGAATATATTCAATATGTTGATAATATTCGTAAAGCTTCATTATTAATGAAAGAGGCCTTTATGCCTCATTTATATACAAGCTCTCAAGAAACTTCTGTTATAGAAAACTGTTTTGTTCCAAACAATGTAAATCAAGCACGTTATAACATGCTACATAATATGATTCGAATTCGCAATTCAATTTTTGTGAATCATAAAAAACAGCATTTTGATTCACTAGATATTTGTTTATCTTTATTATCAAAGCAATTTTATCTTGATCAAATAAATGTTTTAAAGACATTACCATTTAATAATCGAGACCCATTTTTGTCACGAAGAGCTAAAATTAGTGCTCAAATTTTAGGAGATGTATTAGGAGAGAAAAAGTATTCGGTTAAAAAGGATTTTGATAAGCACATTGCTTCTTGTGCTAGTTGGTTATATCAAATGATTTTAAATAATTCACACTTACCAGATACAATAAATTATGAGAATGCATCTGCTTTTAAAAAAGCCATTAAAGATTTTATGAATCCTTTATATAAAAAAAAATATCCATCTCCGATATCTTACTTGAAAAAACAGAAAGAAAGAGAATAAATTGAATAATTTTCTTGACTTTTGGAGTAAAATCATATAAAAAAAGGACCATTGCATTAATGGCGGATGTAGCTCAGTTGGTTAGAGCGCTGGTTTGTGGTACCAGATGTCGTGAGTTCGAGTCTCATCTTCCGCCCCATTATTTAAACGCTCATTGCGAGCGTTTTTTTGTTTTTAATGTCTTTACTTTTTTTTTTAAATATGTATGATAATATGTGAAAAAGAAAGGAGAACAAACTATGAAATCATTAAAAGGAACAGAAACAGAAAAGAATCTGCTTAAATCATTTGCGGGCGAATCGCAAGCGCGCAATCGTTATACATTCTTTGCTTCCAAAGCTAAGAAGGAAGGTTATGTCCAAATTGCAGCTATTTTTGAAGAAACGGCAAATCAGGAAAAAGAACATGCTGAGCGTTTTTTTAAATTTTTAGAAGGTGGCTGTTTGGAAATTAGTGGGGCTTTCCCTGCCGGCGTGATTGGAACGACAGAAGAAAATCTACGTGCAGCAGCTGCTGGTGAATATGAAGAATGGGCTGAAATGTATCCAGCTTTTGCAAAAGTTGCTGAAGAAGAAGGATTCCCAGAAATTGCAGCTGTATGGCGCGCTGTTTGTGTTGCAGAAGAATATCATGAAAAGCGTTATGCTGCATTAGCAGATAATGTTCGAGATGGAAAGGTTTTTGAACGTGAAGAGGAAAAAGTATGGCGCTGTTCAAACTGTGGCTATATTCACAAAGGTAAAAAAGCTCCGGAAAAATGCCCAGCTTGTGCTCATGCTCAAGCCTATTTCCAATTGGATTGCAAAAATTGGTAAAAATGCCTCATTTATTAAAAGTCCCAAGTTTTTCTTGGGACTTTTTTATTGTAAAAAAAAAAGAAATTTATATAATTGACTCTAGAGAAGTAAAAAAAATTTGAAAGGAGTTGGCATGCTTAAATTTAAAAAATCTCAATCAGGCCGCAGTATGGTAGAAATGTTGGGCGTATTAGCTATTATTGGGGTTTTATCTATAGGAGGAATTGCTGGGTATAGGACGGCTATGAAGCAAAAGAATTATAATGATTTTGCAGAATCTATTATGCTTTTAAAAGCAGATTTATTAACAACATTAGATAATTTACCTGATGATAAAGCGCTTAATATAAAAAAGAAATATGGAGATTATACTTTTCAACTATATTTAGGGCCTTGTAATGGTCCTGGTTATTGTGGTAGTATAGAAGGAGAAAAAATTATTACAGGGACCTTAAAGGCGCCTTCAGATATAGATGATGAAATTTGTGAAAGAGCTGTCGAGGATCATATAATATACTTATACCCAGATGATTCGGAAATATCTTATGATAGTTATCCTGCTTGTTCCAGAGACCTTTTGCTTGTAACAGGCTGGGCAGAAGATCTTATGAAGGCATGGTAAATATTTAAAATCCCAAGTACCACTTGGGATTTTTTTTATCCAATTTTATAAAATGTTCCTTTACCAACTTGAATAATAGTGCCACTGGATAAATTTGACACTTCTTTTAAATCCTGTGGAGCGCGTTCATTATTAATTTTAATGGCTCCTTGTTGGAATAGGCGACGGATATCTGATTTGGATTTATAAGCGCCTGTACCCATTAATGCGTCTACCAAGGCAAAACCGATATCCGGTGTATTAGGATTTAAAGTTAAAATAGTCGCATCATCTGGTGCGATTCCTTTTTGGAAGGCTGTTTTAAAGTGTTCTTGTGCAGATAAAGCTGCCTCTTTTGAATGGTAAAGTGTGGTGATTTCCAATGCCAGCTCCATTTTTATATCTCGCGGATTTTCGCCTTCAGCCAATCGCTTTTTGATGAGCTCTATCGCATCGGGATGAATGTCTGTTGCTAATTCATAATACTTAACAATCATAGAATCTGGAATTTTCATCACTTTTTCATAAATAACATTTGCAGGTTCATTGACGCCGATGTAATTTCCCAAACTTTTGCTCATTTTTTCAACACCGTCAATTCCTTCTAATAAAGGCATAAAAAGGGTGATTTGGCTTTCTTGTCCATAGGCTTTTTGGATATTGCGTCCCATTAAAATGTTAAATACTTGATCTGTTCCACCTAATTCTAAATCAGCTTTAATAGCAACAGAGTCATAAGCCTGCATTAACGGATAGAAAAATTCATGTACGGCAATAGGTTGTTGATTACTGTATCTTTTTTGAAAATCATCTCGTTCAAGCATTCGAGCGACTGTGGTATGAGAGGCTAAATTAATAATATCTCTAAAATTTAATGGAGCAAGCCATTCGGAGTTAAAACGAACTGTTGTCTTTTGGGGATCTAAAATTTTGAAGATTTGGGTTTTATAAGTTTGAGCATTTTCTTCTACTTGTTCTCGGGTGAGTTGCTTACGTGTTTTAGATTTCCCTGTTGGATCTCCAATCATCCCGGTAAAATCTCCAATAATAATAATGGCTTCGTGTCCTAAATCTTGTAATTGTTTAATTTTACGTAAAACAACGGCATGTCCCAAATGAATATCGGGCGCAGACGGATCAAGCCCTAATTTTATTCGCATAGGGCGTTTTTCTGCTTCAATTTTTTCTAATTTTTTTATAATCTCTGTTGTGTCTGTATGCTCTGCAGCTCCTTTTAACATAATTTTTAATGTATTTTGAATATCCATTTTTTTCTCCAGAATTTATATATATGTTTTTCATTATACAAAATTTTTCTTCAAAATACAATGATATCATTTCTGTTTTTATTTAAATTAACCCCATATCTTTTGCGCTAATTAAAACCTGCACACGATTTTGGACATTAAATAAGCGGAGTAATGTGCTAACATGCATTTTAACGGTTGCTTCTGAAATATGAAAATCATTAGCGATTTGTTTGTTCGATTTACCTTTTGCAAGCCCAGATAAAATATCTTGTTGTCTTGGAGATAAACGAATTTCTTTTCGATTTTGTTCAATCATAACTATCCCCCTTTTTATGTTCTCATAAAAATACATAGGAAGCATTTCAAAAAAAACAAGTTCTTTTTGGCAAAAGAACTTGTTTTTCTGTTTTTGTTTAAAGCTATTTATTATTCTCCCGAAGCTAATTTTTCATATAATTTGAAACGCTTATCAATTTGCTCTTGAGCGCGTTTAACAAGTTCTTCATAATGTTCCGGAGTTTGTTTACTCACAACTTTAAAACGTGTTTCCGTTGCCATGAATTCGGCGACCGGTTTTGTCGGTTTTGAATCCAATTGGAACGGATTGAGACCTTGTTCAGCGCGTCGTGGATCAAAACGATATAACGGCCATAAACCAGTTTCAACGGCCAGCTTTTGATGGGCTAAACCATATTTGCCAATATCATAACCATGAGAAATACAATGGCTATAAGCAATAATCAATGAAGGGCCGTTGAATGACTCTGCTTCATTCATAGCTTGCAACGCTTGCATATCTTTGGCCCCTAAAGCAATACTGGCTACATAGACTCTGCCTGAAGATATAGCAATCATCCCCAAATCTTTGCGTGGTAGTTCATTACCCGAAATCGCAAATTTAGCAGAGGCTCCAATCGGTGTTGCTTTTGAGCGTTGTCCACCCGTGTTTGAATAAACATTTGTATCCATCACCAAAATATTGACATTTTTACCGGAATACAAAACGTGATCTAACCCGCCGTAGCCAATATCATAGGCCCAACCATCACCACCCAAAATCCAGATAGATTTTTTTACCAAGTAGTCGGCGTTTTCGAACAGTAATTTTGCTTTTTCAGTATTCAAAGTGGATAATTTTTCTTTCAATACCTGAACACGTGCACGTTGATCCGCAATACCCTGTTCGGTAGATTGATCGGCTTGAGCAATGGCCCCAACCAATTCTTCACCTAAATCAGCGGATAAATCAGCCAATAATTGCAAAGCAAAGACTGTTTTAGCGTCAACAGATGTGCGCATACCCAAACCGAATTCAGCATTATCTTCAAATAAAGAGTTTGCCCATGCCGGTCCGCGTCCTTCGGCATTTTTTGCATATGGTGTTGTCGGTAGGTTCGCACTGTAAATAGAAGAACAGCCCGTTGCGTTGGCAACCAATAATCTGTCACCAAACAATTGAGTCATCATCTTTACATACGGTGTTTCTCCGCAACCGGCGCAAGCGCCCGAGAATTCAAAGAGTGGTCGCATCAAGCTGACGGATTTGATTTGTTTCGGAGAAAGTTTTGTCCGATCCACATCCGGTAAGGACATAAAGAAATCAAAATTCTTAATATCTCGATCTAAATTCTTTTCAATCGGTTGCATGGTCAAGGCTTTATGCTCCGGATTTTCGCGAGATTTACCCGGGCAAACTTGAGAACATAAAGAACAACCGGTACAATCTTCCGGTGCGATTTGAATGACCCATTTTGAGTTTTCAAAATCTTTACCTTTATAATCGGCGCATACGAAATCTTTCGGTGCGTCTTTTAATTTATCAGCGCTGAAAACTTTGGCGCGAATAGCTGCATGCGGACAAACAGAAACGCATTTGCCACATTGAATACAAACGGATGGATCCCATTCCGGAGTTTCTGTAGCAATCCGGCGTTTTTCATATTTTGCTGTATCCGTTGGCCAAGTGCCATCGGCTGTCCATTCAAAGGCACTAACCGGTAATTGATCGCCGCGACCTTCAATGATTTTTCCCGTAACTTTTTGTAGCAATTCCGGCGCCGTTGTCGGAATACCCGGTTGACGGTGATGAACGGAATTGGCTTTTCCGATTTGAATTTCGTGTAAATGAGCCAAAGCCGCATCCACAGCTTTGATATTCGCGTCAACGATTTCCTGGCCTTTGCGCGCATAAGTTTTTTGAATAGATTTTTTAATCTTATCAATGGCTTCTTCTTTCGGTAATACGCCCGAAATGGCGAAGAAACAAGTTTGCATAATCGTGTTAATGCGTCGTCCCATGCCGGTTTCTTCAGCCACTTTAACAGCATCAATCGCATAAAGCTTGATATTCTTGTCAATGATTTCCTGTTGTACTTCAATTGGCAGAGAATCCCACACTTTATCGGCCGGTTCTTGAGAGTTAATCAAGAAAACTGCATTTTTGCTGGCAAATGTTAACACATCCGTTTTGAATAAGAACGGCATATGGTGGCAAGCCACAAAACTGGCAGAATTGATTAAGTAAGGTGCTTTAATCGGATTCTTGGAAAAACGTAAATGAGAAGTGGTCATACCACCGGATTTTTTGGAATCGTATACGAAATAAGCTTGTCCATAATAATCAGACCCATCAGCAATGATTTTAATGGAGTTTTTATTCGCCCCCACAGTTCCGTCAGCCCCCAGACCGATAAAGACGCAACGGCTGACATCATCGGATTCAATATCAAAGGAAGCATCATAATCTAAAGATAAGTTAGTAACGTCATCTTCAATTCCAACACTGAAATGGTTTTTGGTCGTGTTTTCAAGAACAGCTTTCGCCATTGCCGGTGAAAATTCTTTGGAGGAAAGACCATAGCGTCCACCTAATACTTTCGGCATTTGAGCGATAGAACCATTTGAAACAGCTTCAGCTAGAGCTGCCACAACATCTAAATAGAGTGGTTCGCCCACAGAGCCGGATTCTTTTGTGCGGTCTAAAACCGTGATGTGTTTAACCGTTGTCGGTAAAGCTTTTGCAAAGGCTTCATTCGGGAACGGACGGTATAAATGAACGGCCAAGACACCGTATTTAGAACCTTTTTCGTTCAACACTTTAATGGTTTCTTGAAGTGTTTCAACGCCAGATCCCATGGCGACCACGACATGTTCGGCATCTTTGGCACCGAAGTATTCCACTAAATGATAAGAACGGCCTGTAATTTCTTCAAATTTACGCATGCATTTTTCAACAATTGCCGGACAAGCTTGATAGTATTTGTTGGCAGCCTCTTTAATTTGGAAATAGACATCCGGATTTTGAGCTGTCCCACGCACTTTCGGATCTTCCGGTTTTAACGCATGTTTGACAGTAAAATCAGTTGGAATATCAGCCATTAAAGCCTTTAAATCTTCATCAGACAGCAAATCAATTTTGTTGATTTCATGAGAGGTGCGGAACCCGTCAAAGAAATGAACAAACGGAATGCGAGATAAGAATGTGGACATTTGTGCAATAGCTGCAAAATCTTGTGCCTCTTGAACAGAATTAGAACATAAGAATGCAAACCCCGTTTGACGGCAAGCCATTACGTCAGAATGATCGCCGAAAATGGATAACGCATGACCTGCCACCGTTCTGGCAGCGACATGCATCACAAACGGTGTGAGTTCTCCCGCGATTTTATACATATTCGGAATCATCAAAAGTAAACCTTGAGAAGCCGTGTAGGTTGTTGTCATAGAACCAGCTTGCAAAGCGCCGTGCACAGCGCCAATCGCGCCGGCTTCGGATTGCATTTCCAACACATCAGGCACTTTTCCCCAAATGTTTTTAACCCCGGCGGCTGACCAGGCATCCGCCCATTCTCCCATTGGGGAAGATGGTGTAATCGGATAAATAATAGATACTTCATTTAGTTTATGGGCGACCAAAGCGGCAGCTTCGTTCCCATCAAGCATTTTTTTCTTTTTATCAGACATTTCAAATCCTTTCTGTTGTCCAATTCTTGTATTCAAAAAACGATGGCGCTCTTATACAACTTTTTTGAAAAAAAGTCCAGTCTTAACGTTAAAAGAAATTTGACAATTACATGACAAACAAGTTGAATTCGCTTTTTTTGTGTCTTTTAAAAGAGTAAAAAAGAACGCGAAACTTTTTGACAATTTTACATTTTTCGGATATAGTGCTGAAAAACAAGAAAGGTTTAAAGATGACTCCAGAAATTATTGAAAAAATGTTTCCAAATCCCTTGCCGTCTATTGCGGAAATTGAAGCAAAATATCCGCCGCGTCAATTGCCGGAGGGTGCAAAAGTGATGCGTGTGGCCCCATCGCCAACCGGTTTTATGCATTTGGGTGGAATTTATCAGGGAATTTTGGCTGACAGAATTGCGCATCAAAGTGGCGGTGTGTTTTTTGTGCGGATTGAAGATACGGATCAAAAGCGTAAAGTGGATGGTGCGATTGATTTAATTATCAAATCTTTTGAGCGATATAATTTAGTGCCGGATGAAGGCGTTAATTTAGATGGGTCTGAAAAAGGAAATTATGGGCCTTATACACAATCGTTGCGCAAGGATATTTATCAGGCATATGCCAAGAAATTGGTGGAAGAAGGAAAGGCCTATCCGTGTTTTTGCACTGCTGAAGATGTTGAATTGTTGCGCAAAGTTCAGGAAAAAACAAATGTGCGGCCTGGATATCATGGACAATATGCTAAATGTCGCAATTTGACAGATTCTCAAATTTTAGAAAATTTAAATGCGGGAAAACCATGGGTGCTGCGGTTTAAATCAACCGGTGATTATGAGAAAAAAATGGCAATTAAGGATTTAGCCAAGGGTATGTTGCTGATGCCGGAAAATGATTTGGATATTGTGATTTTAAAAGGTGATGGGTTGCCGACTTATCATTTTGCGCATGCCATTGATGATCATTTAATGGGTACAACGCATGTATCGCGTGGAGATGAATGGGTTTCTTCCACACCGCTCCATATTCAATTGTTTGCCGCATTAGGTTGGAAAGCCCCGAAATATGCACAATTGGCAACATTGCAAAAGTTGGATAATGGGCATAAACGCAAGTTATCTAAACGCCATGATCCGGAAGCAAGTATTACCTATTTTTGGGAACATGGTTATCCGGAATTGGCGTTGGTTGAATATTTAACCAATATTTTAAATGCCAATTTTGAAGATTGGCGTAAAGCAAATCCGATGGCGCCGATTACAGATTTTCAAATGAATTTTAATAAAATTTCAAACACAGGGGGAGCCTTATTTGACTTTGTGAAATTAAACAGTATTTCCAAGGATGTGGTGGCACGGATGACAGCCGAAGAAGTATATAAAGCTGTTTTGAAATGGGCGCAGGAATATCGTCCAGATTTTGCAAAACGTTTAACGGATAATCAAGCATTGGTAACGGCAGCGTTGAACATTGAGCGCGGGATTGGTAAGCAATCGCGTAAAGATATTGTAAAATGGGAAGATGTGCCGGCGGATTTGGCTTTTTACTTTGAGGATTCATTTGAAGCGCATCCGGAATTGCTGGCTTCTTACGAGAGGGCTGATGTGCAAGCGATTGTTTCGGCATTCGCTCAGGTTTATGATCCAAATGATGCAAAAGATATATGGTTTAACAAAATAAAAGAAATTGGTGCTCAATATGGCTTTTGTGCAGATATGAAAGCCTATAAAGCCAATCCGTCCGCCTTTAAGGGCAATGTGTCCGATGTGGCCAAAATCCTGCGGGTTAAAATAACAGGACGGGAGCAATCACCGGATTTATATGCAATTATGCAGGTGCTAGGTAAAGAAAGCGTGTTAAAAAGATTGAAAGGGTAAAACAATGCGTAAAATATATCATTTGATTCTTATTAAAGTTATTATTTTATTGCTTGTTTTTGGTTTTTCTCATATTTCTTGGGCAGCTTTTTATGCACAAGGCGGTGTTGGGGCCGGTATTGACAGTGATCGTAATATCTCTGTTGCATTAGGATATCAACTTGATTTTTTAGTTAAACCACGGGCTGAAATTGAGTATTTGTATACACGAGCTCATTATGATGGGAATAAAGCCGATATGAATTCTGTTTTGGTGAATGGGTATTTAACGATTCCATTTATTCCGTTGTTAGATCCATATGTTGGCGCTGGTATCGGTCATGCTCGGTTAAATCATGATGACAGCACAATGGCTCAAGGGATTATTGGATTAGAATATGATTTTACCTTATTTCCTTTGGCAGTTGGTGCAGAGTATAGGTATTTAAAATTATTTAGTGAGACTCATGCTTCAAAAAAATTTGATGATAATATCTTTTTAATTAAAGCACGTTATTCTTTTTAGGGAGAGAAAAAATGTATAAAAATCAATCAGGTAGATCTATGGTAGAAATGCTTGGTGTGTTAGCAATTATCGGGGTTTTATCCATCGGGGGGTTATCAGGTTATCAAATGGCTGTAAGTCAAGGAAAAGCTAATATTGTGTTGGGAGATATTCATTATTTGTATATATCCAGTTTGACGCAAAAACAAAATCAATCCAGTTGGACTGCGGATGATTTTAACACGACAACATTGTATCCGATGATAATCAAAAAGGGAACGCAACAATATGTTTGTGGCGGAAATACATGTGGTCGAGAAGTGTTCATAACTGAAGTTCCGACGAATGTCTGTAATCGTTTGAAACAAATGTTATCACAATTCTCATCCGATTGTAGTACAGATAGTAATGAAATGAATATCGGCTTTGATACTGCCGGCAATTTTTCTCAAATGCAGGAAAGCGGACATTCCGGCGGAAGTGGGAGAGATAATTAAAAATTATCCATGTCTTCTTTTAAGATAGACATGTTCCAATCATATGAAATTTCACCTTCTTCTTCGTTTTTATAAATCACACCGATGAATTCTTTCCCGACAAAAACTTCAACCGGCGCATCGACGGTTTTGCTGAGCCCATGTGCAACTTTAATTTCAGGGTTCCAAAATAGTTGTTGCAGGTAATGTTCAATTTTTTGCATCTCGTCATCTGTAAACATTTTTTTGCCTTTCTTTTATGCTGTTTTTTTGGTATTATATATTTAATATGATGAATAAACAAGAAAAAAGTAAGATTCCTGATTTAATTTCTGTTGCCCCGATGCTGGATTGGACGAATCGCCACTTTCGGTATTTTTTACGTTTGATTTGTCATCAACCCGTTTTTTATACGGAAATGATTGCTGCACCGGCATTAGTGTTGGGAAATCGAGAACGGTTACTAGATTTTCATCCATCGGAACATCCCTTGATTTTACAAATTGGGGGATCTGATGTGCATATGATGGGATTGTGTGCAACCTATGCAGCTGATTTTGGCTATAAAGGTGTGAACATCAATGCAGGCTGTCCTTCTTCACGAGTTCAATCTGGGCGTTTTGGAGCTATTCTAATGAAAAATCCAGAACGGGTTGCAGATTGCGTTGCTCAGATGAGAGCAAAATCATCTCTTCCCGTTTCTGTAAAAACGCGGATTTGTTTGGCAGATGTTACAGGTGATGGATTTGAACAACTTTTTCATTTTGCTGATTTAGTGCGTCAGGCTGGTTGTTCTCATTTGATTGTGCATGCCAGAAAAGCAAAACTGAATATCTCACCGAAAGAAAATCGGAGTGAAAAATTGCCTTTAAATTATGAAGTTGTTTATAAATTAAAAAAGAGTTTTCCGGATTTATTTATTTCCATAAACGGAAATGTTTTATCCGAAAATGATATTGAGAAACATCTTAATTATGTTGATGGTGTGATGATTGGACGCTGGGCCTATGGTAATCCTTATGCGCTGGCTTTTTTAGATAAGCATTTTTATAACGATGCACATCCGATTTTAAGTCGTGTCCAAATTTTGGAAAACATGGTGTCTTATATTCAATCTTATACAGGAAAAGCAACCGATATTACACACCATCTATTGGGGTTGTATCATGGTCAACCTAATGCAAAAAAGTATAAGCAAATGATGGCTGCTGGGGATATAGAACGACTTATCCAATGGGTGAGAGATAACGCTGATTAATTTGATAATTTAGTCTTTTTACTATTTTTTTGATCTAATTTTTCAGGATTTACAATTCCCATTGACAGAATGATTTTTAATGCTTCATCTACACGCATATCTAAAGGAACAACATCTTTTTCCGACAAATATAATAAAAAACCTGAAGTGGGATTAGGTGTGGTTGGAACATAGATACTGACTAATTTGTGTTTTATTTTTTTTTGTACTCCTTGATAAACAGGTCCTGTAATAAAAGCAATTGTCCATAATCCTTTGCGTGGATATTGAATTAAAACGGGTTGGCGAAAAGCTGTTTCTTTGCCGCGTCCTAATAATGTTTCAAAAACTTTACGTAAAGCATTATAAACACCCGATACAACAGGCATTTTTCCTATAAGAGAGTTCCACAATCGTTCGGTAGATTGGCCGATAAAATTTGCAGTAAATATACCAACTAAAATTAAAAATATCAGTAAGATGATGACACCTAATCCTGGAATACCATAAGGTAGATATGTTTCAGGATTGTATTTCTCTGGTATTAAAGCAGAAACCCACCCATCAATCAAATGAATTAATTCAATAGCTAAAAAAATTGTAATTGCAATTGGTGCCGTTACCAAAATGCCTGTTAATAAATAAGCTTTTAAAGATTGGATAGTTTTGTGTGTCATGTTTTTTCCTTTTTCATAATAAGCTAAATATAAAGATTTTTTCAATTGTTGTCTAGATAAAATCATGGACTTTTTGTTGAATCGGCGTTATAGTAAAAGATATTTATAAGTGAGGTATTTATTTATGATTTTATTGGCAATAGAAACATCTTCATCCAGCGTTTCTGTCGCGCTTTTGTCTGCTGAAAAGGTGTTGGGGTATTGTTGGGAGCGTATGGAACGTGGGCAGGGGGAAGCTCTTATTCCCTTAATACAGGATTTATTGACAGATTTAAGGTTGGATATTCAACAAATTACAGCGGTGGCCGCTGCTATTGGCCCGGGGTCTTTTACAGGCGTACGTGTGGCTTTATCGGCTGCACGTGCAATCGGATTGGCCTTGAATATACCGGTCATGGGAGTCACGAATTTTGAAACGGCAGCTTTTGGACTTCCTAAACCATTGGTCGTTGTTCTGGATACGAAGCGAGGGGATTATTATACGCAATTTTTTAATGAAGCCGGTTTGCCGGAGAAAGAACCTCAAGTGCTTTCCGGAAATGATTTAAAAAAACATTTACCATTTGTTGCGGTTGGAGATGGCGCTATAAAATTACAAGATGAAATCGGTTGTGCGGTTGTTGAACAACAATTGGCGCCGGCCGTTTGTGTAGGGAAAATAGCCTTAATGCGTTTGGATAATCCATTACCGGCTGAGCCGTTTTATTTACGGGGAGCGGATGTTAGTCTTTAATATAACCCCAGCTTATAGTGCTGTTTTGGCACAAATTCATCGCCAGTGTTTTGAAACATGCTGGGATGAAGCACAATTCATTCAATTACTTTCACTGCCGACAACACATGGTTTGATGTGTGAATTTGGATTTATTTTGTTTTCTTCAGTTTTAGATGAAGCAGAGATTATGACTTTTTGCGTTTTGCCACACAGTCGGCGATCGGGTATTGGTCGCTTATTGTTAGAACAAATGGTTGAGTGGGCAAAATCGCAACATATACGTCAGATTTTTTTAGAGGTTTCAGAGGATAATATGCCAGCACGGCAACTTTATGAAAAAGCGGGATTTGTCTTTTTGTCAAAACGACCACGCTATTATCATACGACAAACGGTTTAAAAGATGCCTTGTGTATGGTGAAAAAAATTGTTTAAATGAGCGAAAAAGAACTTGCGTATCTCCTCAAAAAGTTATACTTTTTTGACAGAAAAGAATGAAAAATGGAGTGAAAAATGGCTGATTTAACAGAAAAAGAAAAGAAAATTGTTGATGAAATTGTGGCAAAAGTAGATGCTGCTCAAAAAATTTATTCTACATACACTCAAGAACAAGTTGATCATATTTTTAAATCAGCAGCCATTGCAGCGGCATCAGCAAGAATTCCATTGGCTAAAATGGCGGTTCAGGAAACCGGTATGGGTATTTTGGAAGATAAAGTAATTAAAAATCACTTTGCGGCTGAATATATTTTTAATACCTATAAAGATGTCAAAACTTGTGGAGTTTTATGTGATGATCGAGCATTCGGTTTTAAACAAATTGCGGAACCAATTGGTGTTATTGCCGGTATTATTCCCACAACCAATCCGACAGCAACGGCGATTTTTAAATCATTATTAAGCTTAAAAACACGTAATGGTATTGTTTTTGCCCCTCATCCGCGTGCAAAAAAATGCACAAATTATGCTGCTCAATTGATGCGGGATGCGGCGGTTGAAGCAGGAGCTCCGAAAGATATTATCGGTTGGATTGAAGAACCAACACCGGCTTTAACAAGTTACTTGATGGCACATAAAGGTATTTCTTTAATTTTGGCAACAGGCGGGCCGGGAATGGTGAAGGCAGCATATAGTTCGGGGACTCCTGCCATCGGAGTGGGAGCAGGGAATACCCCCGTTGTCATTGATACAACAGCTAATATTAAGATGGCGGTGAGTTCCATCATTATGAGTAAAACATTCGATAACGGAATGATTTGTGCTTCGGAACAAGCCGTTGTGGTGGAAGAGCCGATTTATGAAGATGTCAAAAAAGAATTCATTAAACGTGGCTGTGTGTTTTTGACGGAAAAAGAAAAACAGAAATTAAAAAAGATTTTATTTATTGATGGTAAACTAAATTCTAAAATCGTGGGACAATCTGCTTATAAGATTGCTCAGTTGGCAGGGATTAAAGTTTCTGAAAATGCAAAAATATTGATTGTTGAATCTCATTCTGTTGATATTTCAAATCCGTTTGCGCATGAAAAATTATCTCCCATTTTAGGATATTTTAAAGCAAAAGATTTTGAAACAGCTGTTAATATGGCTCAGCATTTAATCGAGATCGGTGGAGCAGGACATACATCTGTTTTATATACGGATTTGACAAATCGCCAGCATATTGATTTATTTTCTAATGTTTTAACAACAGGGCGTACTTTAATTAATATGCCATCTTCTCAAGGGGCTATCGGTGATGTGTATAATTTTAAATTACCTCCTTCCTTAACATTAGGTTGTGGCTCTTGGGGAGGAAACTCGGTTAGTGAAAATATAGGAGTGAAACACTTAATGAACACAAAATCTGTCGCAGAACGTCGTGAAAATATGTTATGGTTTAAAACGCCTCAAAAAATTTATTTTAAACCAGGCTGTCTTTCTTTAGCGTTGGCCGAACTCACGGGACGTAAGCGTGCTTTCATCATCACGGATAAAACAATGACTCAAATTGGACATGTTGCTCGGATTGGTTCTATTTTAGAAGAGCATGGTATGGAATTTGAAGTATTTGATGAAGTAAAACCGGATCCGGATTTATCCACCACAGATGTGATTTTAGAGCAAATGGGGCATTTTAAACCTGATGTAATTGTTTCAGTAGGAGGTGGTTCTCCCATGGATGCGGCCAAAATTGCATGGCTTTTATATGAAAATCCGGATTTAAAATTTGCAGATATTGCAATGCGTTTTATGGATATTCGCAAGCGGATTGTCCATTTTCCTAAAATGGGTAAAAAAGCGTTGATGGTGGCGATTCCGACAACTTCGGGAACGGGATCCGAAGTGACGCCGTTCAGCGTGATTACGGATGACAAAACCGGTCATAAATATCCAATTACAGACTATGAATTACTACCTGATATGGCTATTATTGATCCGGATTTAGCTATGAGTATGCCAAAAGGTTTAACCGCTTATTCCGGATTAGATGTATTGACACATGCGATTGAATCTTATACTTCCGTTATGGCAAGTAATATGACGGATGGTCAAGCATTTGAAGCGGCTCGACTTGTTTTTAAATATTTAAAACGTTCCTATGATGAAGGAGAAAATGATTTAATGGCTCGAGAAAAAATGCATTATGCGGCCACGATTGCAGGTCAGGCCTTTGCGAATGCTTTCTTGGGTCTTTGTCATTCAATGGCTCATAAATTAGGTGGAGCATTCCATGTGGCGCATGGTTTGGCAAATGCTTTAATTCTCCCATATGTTATTGAGTTTAATGCGACAGACGCTCCAACAAAACAGGGAATGTTTCCTCAATATCGATATCCTTTCGTAAAAGGAAGATATGCAAAATTTGCAGATTTGCTTGGTTTAACTCATGGCTTAAATGAAAAACAGATTGATCAAAAAGTTCATCGTTTAGTTGACGCGATTGAGCAATTGAAAAAAGACTTAAACATCCCCAAATCGATTAAAGAGGCGGGGGTTCCAGAAAAAGAATTTTTGGAAAGTTTAGATGCTTTATCTGAAGATGCTTTTGATGATCAGTGTACGGGGGGAAATGCTCGTTATCCTTTGATTTCTGAAATTAAAGAACTTTATTTAAAGGCTTATTATGGGAAACCGGTTTTTGAAAAAAAACAGAAAAAATAAAACCTTTTAAATCTATTCTCAACGGATGTTTTTTGTTAAACATATTTTGATTGACAATGGGTATTAAATATGCCCTCTTAATAGAACATGAATGGAGAACTAAATGGTTAAATACGCCAAGCGTTATTTCTTTTTTATTTTAATGGGGCTTATTTCTTTTTGGCGTGCAAAGCC
>CALXUD010000018.1 GCA_944391585.1 uncultured Alphaproteobacteria bacterium
ATATCACCGGCATAATGTGCCCGATCAGCTTTTAGAGAAAGAGAGTTTGTTTTATGAATGACATAATTTTGAAAAGCAACCAACAGAAGTGTTATAAAAATTGCAAACACACTGATCCAAATCCCAATGTTCAGCGAATGAAGTGGTTTTGGATGCAAAAATCGTTCTGCAGATTCTAAAATCAAAAAAAATCCGGCCAGAGCAATAATAATTGACTGTCCAAGACTTCCCAATGCTTGCGCTTTACCATGACCAAAGCGATGATGAGCATCTGCCGGTTCTATTGCATGCTTAATAGCAAACAGATTAACCAAAGAGGTCAACATATCCTGTGCCGAATCCAATAAGCTGGATAAAATAGCCATGGAACCTGTCACAATATATGCCCAAAACTTTAGGATAACCAAGAAAAAAGCCGTGGAAACAGATGCGAAACTGGCCCATTTCATCAATGTATTTTGATGTTGTTCTTGTTTTTTCATTCTTTTTATATATCATTTTTTTTTACATTTAGCCATAGATTTTTTTAAAAAAAAGTTTATATTGTTATTATTCTATAGAAATAAAAAAGGACCGTTCAAAATGGCAAACTTATATGAAACTTTAGGCGTTTCCAAAACAGCAACGCAAGCTGAAATAAAAAAAGCATATCACAAATTAGCGCGTACATTACATCCAGACGTTAATCCAGATAAAAAAGCCTCCGAAAAATTCAAGAAAGTAACCGCTGCATATGAATTATTATCCGATTCGGATAAACGCAAACGGTATGATGCCGGCGAAATTGATGAAAACGGTAATCCAACACCGTTTGGCGCCGGCGCCTATGATGCGGGGGGTGGAGGAAACCCGTTTGGCGGCGGAGGCAGAACCTATCAAACACATAACATTAATCCCGAAGAATTTGCCAGCATGTTTGGTGGCGGTATGGGTGGCTTTGATTTTGCGGATTTATTCGGTATGGGGCGTGCCAGTGGACGCCGCTCATCTAATCCATTCGGTAATACCGGCATGAATTCCAGCGGCAGCGATGCGAATTATGAATTAACCATTCCTTTTGAATTAGCAATTAAAGGTGGCGAAAGTCAGGTGCGCTTGGGGAATGGGAAAAATTTAAAAATAAAAATACCAGCCGGAATTATGCCTGGTTCTACATTACGTCTCAAAGGACAAGGCCAACCCGGTTTCAACGGTAAGGCCGGTGATGCTTTAATCACTATTAAAGTAGCGGAAAGTCCTTTGTATCACATAGAAGGGAACCATTTGATTTTAACATTACCAATTTCATTAAAAGAGGCTGTTTTAGGCGCTAAAGTCACTTTGCCACCACCTTTTGAAACCGTTAAAATGACCATCCCTGAATTTTCGAGTTCAGGGAAAACTCTCCGTCTTAAAGGAAAAGGAATGGGAGGAAAAGGTGACTTATTGGTAAAATTAAGCATTCAACTTCCTCGTTCTAACAATGAGTTAAAAGAGTTTATAAAAAATTGGAATCATAAATAATTTTAAATTATATGAATGCGATCTTGACAAGAAAATGAAAAGCTGGCACTATGTGTAAAACAAGTGAGGAGTACATGGTTCCTAAAATTAAAATTATCCGAACACCTGATGGGTTGGACTTCCCTTTGCCTTCTTACTCATCAAAACATCATTTTGGATTAAACTTATTAGCTGGTATTCCATCTGTTATTAAGTTAAATCCGGGAGATCGTGTGTTGGTCCCTATTGGTTTTGCCATTGCTTTACCAGATGGATTATGCGGACAAATCGTCAGTTTACCAGATCTAGCTCATCAACACGGGATTATTGTTTTAGATTCCCCCAGTATCCTCAATCCCGCAAATCATGAACCTTTATTTGTTTTATTACAAAATGTCGGACAACATCAATATGTCTTAAAACGGGGAACCCCTATCGCTTGGATGATTATATCTCCTGTTTTCCAAGTATGTTGGGATGAGTTAAAAACAAAAATTACAAGTACAAAAAAAACTCAGCCAATCGTTGAAGAATCTATTTTCGAAACAGAAAATAATGGGCATTTACCATTTCATCCAAGACGAGAAGAGAGATCTTTACGTAACAGATTTAAACAAAAAGATGAAGATGAAGATGAATAAATTGATAAAAACGATTTTGTTTTTGTTAATTATTGGACTAACACTCCCCGTCGGAGCTGATCCGATTCCACGCTTTGTTTCACTTAAAAGTGATGAAGTCAATGTACGCACAGGACCCGGCGAACGCTTTCCGATTGAGTGGGTTTATCAAGAAAAAAATTATCCCGTTGAAGTTATTGATGAATTTGAGTATTGGCGTCAAATCAAAGAGTATGATGGCACCATCGGCTGGGTACATCGAGTTATGCTGTCATCTAACCGTTACGGACTTATTTTAGAGGACTGTAAACTTTATTCAAAGCCAGATGAAACCAGTGAAATTGTCGGTCTGATTCAAAAAAATGTGCTGGGGCGAATCGTTCGTTGTCCAAAACAATCTGATTTTTGTTTAATGGATTTTCAAACCGTTAAAGGTTGGATGCACAAAGACTGTTTTTGGGGCCTTTATCCAAACGAAGTAATTGATTAAATTTAATTAAAAGGCAATTAATAGTTTCTTGAAAAAATATATTTTCTTTATTGACAAGGATATAATCTTCTGATTATAATAGAAAGTATCTGGTGCTGTTCAATAGGCCAGAGGAATCTTATCCATCGTGGAAAGATTCGGATTATATTGCTTAATAAAAAAGGATATAATAATTATGACACACACAAATGCTTTATCTCTGTTATATGAAAATAATTCACTTTCTCTGTATTTAGCCGAAATCAATAAATTCCCAATGCTTTCACAGGAAGAAGAATATATGTTGGCAAAACGGTTTAAAGAGCATAATGATGTGGATGCCGCACACCAATTAACAACTTCGCACTTACGATTAGCGGCAAAAGTAGCACTTTCTTTCCGTCACTATGGATTAGCATTGGCAGATTTAATTTCGGAAGCCAATATTGGTTTAATGCAGGCTATCAAAAAGTTTGACCCGGATAAAGGATTTCGTTTAGCGACTTATGCTGTTTGGTGGATTAAAGCTGCGGTTTCCGAATTTGTTTTAAAATCTTGGTCTTTGGTTAAAATCGGCACTGTTTCAACTCAAAAACGCTTGTTTTATAATTTACATAAAATTAAAGCTAAATTAGGTCTTTACAGCGAAACAAGTCTGAATAATGAAACAGCTGAGAAAATCGCGAAAATGTTAAGTGTCAACACAAAAGACGTCATTGAAATGGAACAACGTTTATCCGGTGACTCTTCGTTGAATACAACCTTATCCGACGATACATTTACCAATCGTCAAGATATGTTAACCGATTCGGCTGACACAGCTGAAGAAATACTTGGTAATCAAGAAGATTTAGATCTTAAGCGCAAAATGCTTTATCAAGCAATGGATCAGTTAAAAGAGCGGGAAAAAATCATTGTTCAAGAACGTTTTTTAACTGATACACCCACAACATTGGAAGATTTAGGAATGCGTTTTGGAATCAGTCGAGAACGGGTACGTCAAATTGAAACCAAGGCTTTTGAAAAAATTAAAGCGGCTGTTCAATTATCTGCGGCAAAATTAGCCTTAAAATAACTGATATTTTGTTGCATCCGTCAAATTAGAAAAATTTTCTAATTAACTGTTAAACAGTGGCGAATTACGCAACAGCATATATATAATAATTACCGCAACCAAGCTGCCAATTAAAAAATGATGAAACCGATTCATTATCATGGAAATCAGTTTAACATTTTTCAAAAAAAAAAGATAGCTTTTTTCAATTCAATGAGCTAAATTATACAGTATGAAGAAAAATATGACAATTTATTCATTGGAAGAATTTGAATTTATGCGGCGAGCGGGACGATTAGCTGCTGAAACACTGGATTACATTACGCCATTTGTCGTTCCTGGTATTTCAACCGGTAAATTAGATCAGTTATTAGAAGATTTTATGCGCTCTCATGGCGGAATTCCGGCCACAATCGGTTATCACGGTTACCCAAAAGCCAGCTGTATTTCTCCGAATCATATTATTTGTCACGGAATTCCATCAGATGACAAATTTTTACAAGATGGAGATATTATCAACATTGATATCACAGTGATTTTAGATGGCTGGTTTGGGGATACATCTCGTATGTATTATGTAGGGAAACCCAGCATTAAAGCTCGCCGGTTGGTTGAAACAACCTATCGAACAATGATGGCCGGCATTGAACAATGTTTACCGGGAAATACAACGGGAGATATTGGTAATGCAATGCAACAAGTTGCTGAAAAGGAGCGTTTTTCCGTTGTAATGGATTTTTGCGGGCATGGTATCGGTCAAGTTTTTCACGGTCTTCCTAACATTTTAAATTATGGTATCCCGGGAACTGGCGTTAAATTGGTTCCGGGTATGATTTTTACGGTCGAACCGATGGTCAATATCGGCACACATCAGGCGTTGATTTTAAAAGATGGCTGGACCGCGATTACAAAAGACAGGTCTTTATCTGCCCAATTTGAGCATTCCATCGGGATTACAGAAACGGGATATGAAATTTTTACCCTTTCGCCCAAAGGATATACATATCCCCCTTATTTAGAGAAAAAACAAAATGACGAATAACTCGGTTTCAGAGAAAAAACCGCATTATTTAGGACATCGCGCCAGATTAAAAGAAAAATTTTTGGCATCTTCCGGTAGTGAATTTTCGGATTATGAACGTTTAGAAATGATTTTAGCTTTGGCAATCCCCCGAAAAGATGTGAAACCGCTGGCTAAGGAATTATTAAAAGAATTTAAAACCTTACCTGGGGTTTTATACGCAGATCCAGAACAATTGAAAACAATTCCCGGCATTAAACAAAGCAGTTGCTATGTTTTTAAATTATTCACAACAACAGCACAACGTTTAGCCCAGATTGAAATTTCACAGGCACCTATTTTGGATAAATGGGAAAAGCTGTTGGATTATTGCTATTTAAAATTGGCTCAGGAAAAGAATGAACATTTTCATGTTTTATTTTTAAACACACGCCATCAATTGATTTTAGATGAAGAGCATCAAAAAGGAACCGTCAATCGTATTCCGATTTATCCTCGTGAAATTTTAAAACGCGCTTTAATCTTAGAAGCATCCGGTGTGATATTGGTCCATAATCACCCTTCTGGTGATTCCAATCCATCTCCGGAAGATATTGAGCACACACGCGGATTGCGGGATATTTTGAAAATGTCAGATATTTCTATTCACGACCATTTGATTGTTGGGAAAAACGGCATTTTTTCTTTCCGACAATTCGGCTTATTGTGATTTTTTAATTGTCAATAAATCAGTATTGGACTCCAATGTGTTGAACAAAACAGATAATGATTTTGTCATTTGTTCTTCTGCCTTTTCTTGATGGTTTAACAATAATTGATTTGATTGATATATTAATTTTTTTAAAATTTTATCTTTTAATTCACGTTGGCTTTGTTTTTTTACTAATTTTAACCGAATAGCCATATCTTCATCTTGCTTAGCAAGACGTTCTTTTAGTTTTTGATTGGCTTCGGTTTCCAAATAAACAGCTTCTTGTTTAGCTCGCTGTAAAATAGCAGCACGTTCTTTAGCTTTATTGCGTGTTTTTTCTTTATATTCCGCTAACAAATTCTCCGCTTTTTGGCGCAATTCAGCAGATTCTTTTATTTCCTGCTGAATCTGATCTGCGCGTTCTTTTCCCCATTTTTTCAGATAACGAGTCAATGGTTTTAACGCAATCAACACAACGGCGAAAAAAGCAACAGAGAGCCAAAATTCGGGTGTAGAGATAACAGACATTACCTGTGGATTCATGAGTGAGCCTCCTCTTGAGAGAACGATGCATCAGTTGCTTTTAGTTTTTTAACCAAATTTTGAGCTAAATCATCTGCCAAACGAATCGTCTGTGTCTCAATTTTATTTGATTGTCTTTTCAAATCTCGCTCGGTTTTTTTGATTTTAGCCCGCACCTTTCGATCATGTTGTGCTTCAATTTGACGTGTCAACCGATTAGTGTCTTGATAAGCTTTTTGGATCAAAGCAGAAGCCTCTTGTTCAGCCGTCAGTAAATAATGCTGGTATTCTCTCATAATTTGTTCGGCGGCTTTATTGGCTTTTTCGGCAGCGGCCAAATTTTCTGCAACCAGGCGTTTACGTTCATCTATTACATCATAAATCATTGGGAAAAGAATATAATCAACCAGCAGGTATAAAAAACCAAAGCTGATAAGCATCCAAAAAGCCTGACTTAAATATGAAACCAGTTCAAATTGAGGCATTTTTTTCTCTTAAATATATAACAAAACGATAGCTAAACCCAATGCATAAAGTGCAATCGCTTCCGTAATCGCTGCACCCCCCCAAGCAAATAAGCTGACATCATTTTTTACATTCGGATTTCTGCTAACCGATGAGATAATAGCTACCCAGATTTGCGCCACCCCTTTGGCTACCCCAAACATCACTAAACTAATCAATCCAACAGATAGATATTTAGCGGCTTCTGCAATATATTTCATTGATTCTGCGTCCATTTTATTCTCCTTTTCTTAATTATTCATGCGAATGAATCGCTTCTCCTAAATAAATGCTGGTTAAAATCGTATAAATATACGCTTGCAAAAAGGCGATACCAAGTTCAAATAAAATCAAAATACCGACAAAAGCAAGCGGAAAAACACCCCCAACGCCCAACATAAAAACAAAACCGGCCAGCAGCTTCAACAAAATGTGACCAACAACCATATTCATCACCAAGCGAACAGTTAAACTGAATGGTTTTGCTAAAAATGAAATAATTTCAATCGGGATTACAATGGGAGCAATCACAAGCGGAATACCCGCCGGCAAAAAGGTTTTAAACCATTTTAAGCCTTGATGATAAATTCCAACCACCATAGAAATAATTAACCCCAAAACAGCAAAAGCGCCTACGGGAGCTAATTGACTGGTAAATGTGAACGAATAAGGAAAAAGTCCCAAAACATTTCCCATAAAAATCATCACAAATACACTGAAAATAAAAGGTAGATAAGATTCATACCCAGTGCCAATAGTATCTTTTGCCGTGTTTTTAACAAAATTAAACAATGCCTCAACAACAGATTGCCCCGTTGATGGGATTAAAGCGGTTTTGCGCATTAAAAACCATAAAATACCTACCCCGAAAATAACCGATAGAACCATAAACAGGGACGAATTCGTAAAAGATAAATTCAATCCGAAAACATGCAATGGAATGAGCGTTTGGACCACAAACTGATGTAATGGATCGGTCATGAAAAATTCTCCTCATCAAAATCATCCGGAGCAGGCTTTAACGGTTCCGGATGTTCCTTTTGAAATTTCTCCTGCTTTGTTTCCAAGCGCAAGGCATAACGGGTTACTGTCCACAAACCGGCAATTCCTCCCAACAAAGTCAAAACCGCCGTCAACAAGATAGAGGTTCCGAAAACTTTCTGAGAAAATACCCCAATCCCCAATCCAACAAAAATACATCCCAATAAATCCGTCAAAATATAAACGGTTGTGCTATACCCGACAGAAGCAGTCAACGGATTAGACGGTTCAGATAATTTACGTTTTATCTTCTCAATATCTTGTTGTAAGTGATCCGTTTCCTGCGTCATAAATCAGTTCAATTCCTTTTTAATAGCGGCAATCAACGCTTCCTTATCCGTTCCTGTTAACAACTTGTATTTACCGTTTTTCACAATAACTGTGGAGGGCATACCGCGCACACCATACAGATTTGCCAAATTGTCTCGTTGTTTCATAATTTCCTTTTGTAACGATTTATCGCTTAAACAGCGGTTAATTTGCTCATCTGTCATCCCCACTAATTTTGCATATCCCGTTAAAACCGGTCGGGGGGTTGATGAGTTTTGCCACATCGCTTGATTTTCAAAAACAACCGTTACAAATGCATCATATTGCGTTGGGACAACACAACGAGATAACATCGTCCCCATCATAGTACGAGCATCGTATGGCATATCTACCAAAATCAATTTAGCAAGTCCCGGTTGAACAATCTCATCTTGCAATGCCGGCATGACATCTGCATGATAAGCTGAGCAATGCGGGCAAGACAGTGAGGTAAAAATATAAAGCGTGGCCGGGGCGTTTTCCTGCCCGATAACCCGCAAATCTGTCGGTTTCAAAGAATCCGCAATCCGAATATCACCGGCACAAACCGTTGTCGCACATAAAATCACACTTAAAAAAGCAAAGATAAAACGCATTTTAAACCTCTTTAACGCCGTTCACCCATAAATGAAATCAACAATTGGAATAAGTTGATAAAATCTAAATACAAAGACAAAGCTCCTGAAATGGCAACAGCTTGTTGTTCATCCGGTGTATTCGCTACGGAATACATCAATTTCAATTTTTGTGTATCATACGCCGTTAATAAAACAAAAATGAAAACCGCAATAACGGAAATACCAAAACTCAATGCCGCAGAACCTAAAAAGATGTTCACAATCATAGCGATAATTACGCCAATCAATCCCATCATTAAAAAGGAGCCCATTCCCATTAAAAAACGTTTTGTGGTATAACCATATATACTCATTCCAAAAAAGACACAGGCCGTTGTTAAAAATGCTTGGAAAACAGATGTACTGGTAAATGCCAAAAAGACATTAGATAAAGAAAGCCCCATTAATGCCGAAAATACCCAAAACAATACTTGAGCTTTTGCAATATTCATATGATTCAAGGAAGATTGAATCATAAAAATTAAAATCAATGGTGCAAAAATACTGATTAATCCCAATAAAGATAAGGTATAACCGCCTTGTGCTGTTTGATTATAAAACAAATTCAAAAATGGTTCTTTTGTGACTAAATAACCGCAAATTGCCGATACAAGCAACCCACCGGCCATATAATTATAAACCCGCGCGAAATAAGAGGATAAGCCCAATAAGGCTTTATCTGGGACTCTTCTGATTAAATTTTCTTTCATAGCATCTCCTTTTTGACAAATGTTGTTATATACAATATTAGCTTAAAATTCAAGTGCAAAATCACCCGATAATAATATCATCGCTTTGTTCAACCCGCATCGGCGGAAACTGCAGAGATACGGTTGTTCCTTTACCGAATTCACTGGAAATAATCATTTTTCCTCCATGCAATTGCATAATTCTGTCAACCAAAGACAATCCCAATCCGGATCCTTTGTGCGTACGCGTCATAACATTTTCAACTTGCACAAAGGGTTTTGCAATATCTTTAATTTTATCTGCTGGGATACCAATCCCGTTATCTGTTACCGAAATTTGTAATTCATTTTTATCCGACAGATGAACCGATACGGTGATTTTACCTCCCTCTTTTGTAAATTTAATTGCATTGGAAAGCAAATTCAACAGCATCTGACGCAACATTTTACTGTCCGCCAATAATCGGGGCATATCCACAAACGGTTCAATAACAATTTCACGATCCGCTGCCGACGGATAACCAGAAACAATATTCATCACTTCAATTAAAGCTGTGCTTAAATCAATCCATTCTGATTTGGTTGTTTGGCGATTGGCTTCAATTTTAGATAAGTCCAAAATATCATTGATTAAAGAAAGAAGATGCTCCCCGCTGGCATAAATTCGAGCAGCATATTCCTTATAAGTCGGGTTATTTAAAGGGCCGAATGCTTCATGTTGCATCGCACTGGAAAAACCCAAAATCGCATTAAGTGGTGTACGCAATTCATGACTCATGTTGGCTAAAAAATCTGATTTGGATTGACTGGCTGCTTCAGCCATTTGTAATGCTTCCTGTAATTCCTGCGTCCGATCAGAAACTTGTTGCGCCAACATGTGGCGCTTCATGCCGGAAAGACGCACGTATGTAAAAATCAATGGCACAATGGCTATAATAAGCACTAAATGATAAACCCAAGCCGGCAAGGAAAGCCACACTTCTCCAAAAATAACAAACAAAATCAATAAGATACAGATAAATAAAGACCATAACCAAAGTTGTTTTGCTCGTTTTTCGCGCATATTGATACCTCTTTTTTAAAAAACTATATCATATTTGAAGGCAAAAAAACACTTTTTTTTAATAAAGAAGTATACTTTTTTTGTTTTTTCCGATATAGTTGATGCGATTAAACAATAAATAAAAGAGGATTTGGAAAATGGAAAAATTAAAACCTGTTATGCTATGTATTTTAGACGGTTGGGGTTATAATCCCGATCCAAAAAATAATGCAATTGAATTGGGAAAAACACCTTTTTGGCACGAATTATTAAAAAAATATCCAAATAGTTTTATTAAAACGTCTGGCTTAGATGTGGGATTGCCGGAAGGACAAATGGGAAACTCCGAAGTGGGGCATACCAATTTAGGGGCGGGTCGCGTTGTAATGCAAGATTTACCGCGTATCAATCAGGCAATTGCCGATGGCTCATTAGCTCAAAAACCGGTATTGCTTGATTTAATCAATCAATTAAAAGAAACAAAAGGTTCTTGTCATTTAATGGGGCTGATTGGGCCAGGAGGCGTTCATGCGTATCAAACACACATTATTGCCTTAGCTCAAATTATTTCAAAAGCCGGTGTGCCGGTTAATATTCATGCTTTCCTAGACGGAAGGGATACCCCACCTGATTCCGCTTTGGGTTATATGAAAGAATTAGAAATTGCTTTAAAAGATTATCCTTTGGTTCAAGTGGCCACTGTTTCCGGTCGGTATTATGCAATGGATCGTGACAATCGTTGGGATCGCATTACTTTAGCATATGAAGCTTTGGTTAATGCAAAAGGGAATCGTTTTAAAACACCCGATGAAGCAATTGAACATTCCTATCAAGAAAAAGTGTTGGATGAATTTGTTGTCCCTTGTATAATCAACGGTTATGAAGGGATGAAAGATGGTGATGGTTTGATTATGGCGAACTATCGGCCGGATCGGGCACGCGAAATCACAAAAATGTTGTTGAATCCAGCCTTTGATGCCGCCCCACGCTCTCGTGTGGTTCATTTTACCGATGCGGTTGCCATGACTGAATACTCAACAGAACACACGGCTTGGATGAAAACATTGTTCCCTTCTGAAGAATTAACACATATTTTCGGCGAAGTGGTATCCGAAGCCGGTTTAACTCAATTGCGGATTGCCGAAACGGAAAAATATGCGCATGTTACGTTCTTCTTTAACGGAGGTCAAGAAACATTATTCCCCGGTGAAGAGCGGATTTTAGTGGCTTCTCCTAAAGTGGCGACTTATGATTTACAACCCGAAATGTCCGCGATTGAAGTGACGGATAAATTGGTTGAAGCGATTCAATCCAATAAGTTTGACGTAATTATTGCCAATTATGCAAACGGCGATATGGTTGGTCATACCGGTGTGATTCCGGCCGCAATTAAAGCAGTTGAAACGGTTGATGCGTGTTTAAAACGCGTAGTGGAAGCAATTTTGGCGGCCGGTGGCGCTATCTTGGTGACAGCGGATCACGGAAATGCCGAAATGATGAAAGACCCGAAAACAGATGCCCCTTATACGGCACATACAACCTTCCCTGTGAAAGCGGTTTTGATTGGCGCCAATGACGTGGCAGGCTTAAAAGATGGACGGTTATGCGATATTGCGCCGACTTTGTTGGATTTATTGCATTTAAAACAACCGGTTGAAATGACTGGACATTCTTTGTTGGAGCGCAAATAATGCGTTGGGGCGTTTTATTTTTAGCAATCGGTTTATTCAGCGGTGCCGTTCAGGCGGCACCGTCTCAAGCTGATTTAAAAAAAATAGAACGCCAAATTGCTATTGAAAAACAGAACAGTCTTGAAAATCAAAAAAAATCGGCTGAAATCAAATCTGAAATTAAGCAGGTTCAGCGGCAAATGGTTTTATCCGCGCGCAACATTCAACAACAGGAAGATATGCTGTCCGGTCTTGAAAAACAATTAGCTGATTTGAATATTAAAACAGCTGATTTAGAAAAAAAATTGGGACTGAAAGATGCTCAAATGGTTCAGGTTGTCAGCGGACTGCAAACATTAGCTTTACGTCCCAAAGAAGTATTGTTGTTAGCCCCTCAAAATCCAATTGATATGGTGCGTAGTCATTCATTAATGTATGCCAGTGTTCCGGTTATCGGAATGGAAAGCGAACAGCTCAAAAAAGATTTGCAACGCTTAAATCAGTTAAAATCCGAAACCATTCAAAAAACAGAACAAATCAAACAAACAACTCAACGATTGACTGAACAAACCGAACAGATGGACCGACTGGTTAAGCAAAAATCTCTGTTGCAAGCACAATATGACGCTCAATATGATCAAGCGCGCAAAAAAGCTCAACAATTAGCTAATAAAGCAAACGATTTAAAAGATTTGTTGGAAAAATTGGAGCTGGAGCGTCAACGCCAACAAGCTGAGCATATCAAACAAGCTTATCTCACTTCTCCGCGCGCACAGAGATCGATTAACAATGCTCCAAGTTTTGTTTCCAGCGCCGTTTCAGGCTCTTTTGAACGGTCCTATGGTTCTTTATTATATCCCGTTCGTGGGCAGATGATCGCTCAATTCGGCGATACACTTCCAAACGGAACAACCTCGAAAGGGCTCATGATTCAAACACGAGAACGCGCTCAAGTGATTGCTCCGTTTGACGGAACCGTTTTGTTTGCTGGTCCTTTCAAAGGTTATGGACAATTATTGATTTTAGATCATAACAATGGGTATTTTAGTTTATTAGCCGGCATGCAAGATATTTATGTCTCCATTGGTCAGGAGCTATTGGCCGGCGAACCGGTCGGATTAATGAAACCGGTTCGATCCAATTTATATATTGAAATCAGAAAAGATGGGACAGCCATTGATCCTAAACCGTGGTTTATTCCCGTCATATAAGTGAAGGAGAGAATATGCTTTCAAAATTTTTATTATCTACAACAGCTGTTTTACTTTTTTCTACTCATGTTTTAGCCGCAAAACCAGACACATCCGAAAAAACGGCAAAAGATGATCCTTATATTTTAATGGAACTTTTCGGAGCAGCATTCAGTGCAATTAAATCCGATTACGTGGAAGAAACTCAAGATCGTAAACTCATTGAATCCGCCATTGATGGGATGTTGGTCAAATTAGACCCGCATTCCGGTTTTATGGATCAAGAATCCTATGATGATATGGAAACACAGACAAAAGGGGAATTTGGCGGATTAGGTATTGAAGTTACGGCAGAAAACGGAATGATTCGGATTATGACACCGATTGATGATACCCCTGCTTTTAAAGCAGGCTTACAACCTGGCGATTACATCACGCATATTGACGGCATTTCTGTATCAGGATTATCTTTAAATGATGCGGTCAAAAAAATGCGCGGAGCCCCCAAAACAAAAGTACGCTTGAGCATTGCTCGTAAGGAAGCAGAACCTTTTGATGTTACCTTAACGCGCGATATTATTAAAATTCAACCGGTTAAATATGAAGCTAAAGAGGATGTTGGCTATATTCGGATTATTACTTTCAGTGAAACAACCACAGATTCCGTAAAAAAAGCCATCACTGAATTGAAAAAGAAAATCGGAGAAAATAAAATTAAAGGGTATGTATTGGATATTCGCAATAATCCGGGCGGGCTATTAGATCAAGCCGTCGGTGTATCGGATTTATTTTTAACACAAGGAGAAATCGTTTCCACCCGCTCTCGTAATCCAGAAGATACGATTCGTTTTTCGGCCAAAAAAGATGACTTAACAAATGGAGCTCCTATTGTTGTGTTAATCAATGAAGGTTCTGCTTCTGCGTCTGAAATTGTCGCCGGTGCTTTACAAGATCATCGGCGGGCGGTTATTGTTGGCTTAAAAAGCTTTGGAAAAGGTTCTGTACAATCGGTCAAAGCAATTCCGGGATTCGGAGCCATTCGTTTAACAACGGCACGTTATTACACACCATCCGGCAATTCCATTCAAGCCAAAGGAATTACACCTGATGTAGTAATTCCACGGGCTAAAATTGAAGAAGAGCCAATAATTCAAGGATTTGCCGAATTAAATTTACCGGAAGCCATTGCGGCGGAAAGTGGCAAAAAAGCTATTGAAACAGAGAAAAAACCACTGGATAGAATTTTCAAAACTAAAAACGAAAAAAAAGCAGCAGATTCCAAAACAAATGAATCAGAAAAAGAGGAAAAAGTTGATTATCAATTAGATCGCGCAATTGATATTTTACACGGAATAGCTGTTTACCAAACGCGACAGGAATCTTAAAAACGGTTGGATCAATGGGACGGGCCACGCTTTTTTTGCTTTGTTTAACTCTCTATTTGATTTTAGGGATGGCATTGGGATATTGGCTGGCTCCTTTATCCAAGCAAGTTGTTTTTTCTGCCCCGATAGAAAATGAAAAACCGCTTTTAGATTCACAGCACATCACTTTTCCTTCTTTTGCACATTTACCTATCTTACCTCGAGAAAAACCACTGCCTTTCTATCAAAAAGGCGTCAAAAATTCGTTTTATGCCAAGAAAGCTCCATCTTTAAAAGAACCTCGTGTTTCATTTGTAATCATCAAAATGGGCCTTAATCGTCCTTTAATGCAAGAAATTATCAAAAAGGTACCCACACATTTCACGCTTTCCTTTAGCATTGATGCACAAGAATTAGAAAAGCAAATGGCTTTGGCACGCGAAAATGGTTTTGAAACATGGTTGGATTTGCCGATAAAAGACATAGAGAAAGCTGATGTGGGTTCTTATGCGCTCAGTAATGGCTCTGAAACATTTTATAATATGAAAATGTTGGAAAATTTATGGGCATTGCCCGTGCCAACCGTTGGATGGGTTGCCAATAATTTTATCAGCGACAGTTTACAGGCTTTTTTTGAAAATACAACCTATGTATTAGCGGCTCAAAAACCATGTTCATCTTGTTTAAGTGGTCTTTCTGTTGAAAAAGATATTAGTATAACGGCACTAACAACTCTTTTGGAACAAGTACGTGAAAAAGCCATTCAATCCGGTCAAGCAATTTTATTCATACCGCCTGAAAAACCTATTTTAGCGACAGTGGTTCGCTTTGTGAATCAACATAAAGAATTAAATTATGTCCCTTTATCTAACCAAAATGGAGGCCTTCAATGATTCCTCAAAATTATCGTCCCAATGTTGGCATTATGCTGATTAACAAAGACGGACTTGTGTGGATGGGCAAGCGCACGAATGCTGATGATTATGCCTATCAATGGCAAATGCCTCAAGGTGGGATTGATAAGGGAGAAACTCCCTTAGAGGCAGCTTGGCGTGAATTATATGAAGAAACAGGACTTCAAAAAAATTCTGTCAAATTTTTTGTTGAATCTTCTGAATGGTTGTGCTATACTTTCCCCAGTTGGATTAAACGCCCCCCTTTTATCGGGCAATGCCAAAAATGGTTTTTGTTTCAATTTATTGGGAAAGACAGCGATTTTAAATTAGATGTGCATCCCGAAGAAGTTGAATTTTCCACCTTTCAATGGGTGGAAGCAGACAAAATATCAGACATGGTTGTTCCCTTTAAAAAAGAGGTTTATCAAAAAGTGGTCCAAGAATTTAAACCTTTTTTGAAAATGGAGAAGTAGATGAAAAAAATCCTTTTTATGATGTTGGCTTGTTTATCATTAAGTGCTTGTATGACACCACAATATCATCGCAGCACTCAAAAAATCCCCGTTAATGTGCAAACACGTTCCGATATGCCCTTTTCTGTTACTGTTGACGGAAAATCCGTTCCGGTACGCATGACAAAGTCCGGTCAATCTTATATTTTAGTTGATCGTTCTTTTTGCGACAAACAAATTTTAATTCAACAAGGCAATTTTGTTCAAGAAATTAAACTAAAAAGTGTTTGGACAAAAGATAAGTGGGGTCGTTTTAATAATTACACGGAATCTGAAGATACAACAGCCGGTTTATTATTTTTACCGACAAATGCTCTTTCCATGGGGGGCTTTTTCGTAAAAGAAACATTTGATCCGGATTCCGGTCGCGCTTGGTATGGCCGAATCGGCACTTTTATCGCTGCGCCGATTGCTCTTGTCGCAGGGATTCCTTTAGATGCTTATAATTTTGTTATTGGCGGTCCCAGCACGCCTTTCATTAACCCGTGGCGCGAATATGAAATAGAATCTATTCGTTCTTGGAAAATTCAAGAACCACAAAAGGTATTTTATGAAAATTATTTAATTCAAGTGAATGTTCCCATTCCGCAAGTTAAATGTTGCATTCAGTAAAAAAAGCCCTCTTGCGAGGGCTTTTTTTAACGGCAAATCAAATTCGGATAATATGATTTAAGTTGTGTCATCAAATCCGCATCTGCAAAAAAGCTGTTAATCGCTTCATCTGAAGGCGGGTTTTGATCCCCTTCAAAAGTGCGGTATTTTTGCAAAGCATAATTTTGAACCCCCAGTGTTTTTAAATCGTGCGCAATTGCTAAAATATCCTGCTTTGTTAAATAGCGTGGATCACAAGTGGTGCGACATTCAAATTCAATTCCTGAAACAAGCAATAATTCTAAAGATTTTTGAACATGTGGAACCAATTTTTCATTAGGAAGCCCTGACAATTTATTATACGTGCACCAAGCCGATTTAATATCCAATCCAACCCACGATAAATCAGCTAAAACTTCTTTTAATCGTTCATCGTAAATACCAGACGTGTGTACAGCAACTTCAAAACCAACTTCTTTCACTTGATGAATAACCGAAACAATCTCCGGTTGCATCAACGGTTCGCCGCCCGAAAACACAACACCGTCCAACCGTTTAATACGAGCTTGCAAAAAGGATAAAATCTCATCCCAAGTTTTTAACCCTTCCCCTTCAAAGGATTGTAAATCCGGATTATGGCAAAAAGGGCACCTTAACGGGCACCCTTTTAAAAACACAACCGCTGCCAAACGTCCCGGAAAATCAATTGTGGTAAAAGAAACCAGACCGGCAATTTTCATTATTCGTTCACAACCTTTTGCATACTGCAGGGGCAAGCTTTATCTTCAACAAACCATTTGCGTTCAGCAAACTCACTTTGTTTCCCCTTATTGAATTGAGACAGCGGACGGAAATACCCCATTACCCGTGTCCAGCATTCTACCGGTTGACGTTCATCGGCGCATTGAGCTAAAATTTCTTCGTTTGTCATTTAAAGTTCTCCTTTCTTTTCTAGTTCTAATTTCTTTTTGGCAATCAATTCTTGATCACATAACGGACAGAATTTATGTTCGCCACTAATATATCCATGTTTCGGACAAATTGAATAAACAGGTGTAATGGAAATATAAGGGAGTTTATAATTTTCCAACACGCGTTTCACCAAATCCTTACAAGCCGTTGCAGATGAAATACGTTCACTCATATATAAGTGCAACACAGTACCTCCCGTATATTGCGTTTGTAAGGTGTCTTGCAAATCCAATGCCTCAAAAGGATCATCCGTATAACCGGACGGCAGTTGAGAAGAATTCGTATAATATGGTGCTTCTTTTGTGCCTGCTTGAATAATATTAGGATAACGTTTTTGATCTTCTCGAGCAAAACGATAGGTTGTTCCTTCAGCCGGTGTCGCTTCTAGGTTATACATATTGCCTGTTTCGGCTTGGAAAGCAACCAATTTATCTCGCATATATGTTAAAAATTCTTCTGCCATTTTAGTCCCCGCTGGGGTTGCGATATTTTCTTTATCATTTGTAAAATTACGAATCATTTCATTAATTCCGTTTACTCCAATGGTGGAGAAATGACTGCGAAAAGTTCCCAAATAGCGTTTTGTATATGGATATAACCCCCGATCCATATGCATGGAAATTGTTTTACGTTTAATTTCCAAAGAAGTTTTTGCAAGTTCCATCAATTCATCCAAGCGTTTATACAGGGCGGTTTTATCCCCTTTATAAAGGTAGCCCAAGCGGGCACAGTTAATAGTTACCACACCGATAGAACCTGTTTGTTCAGCTGATCCAAACAAACCGCCGCCCCGTTTTTTCAACTCAGTTAAATCCAATCGCAAACGACAGCACATAGAACGCACATCAGATGGTTTCATATCAGATGTTAAATAATTTGCAAAGTAAGGTAATCCATATTTTGCCGTCATTTCAAACAGGTATTCTGTGTTTGGGGAATCCCATGGGAAGGCATTTGTAATGTTATAGGTTGGAATTGGGAAAGTGAATGGACGACCCTTTGCATCCCCTTCTCCCATAACTTCCAAGAAAGCACGGTTAATCATATCCATTTCTTTTTGTAAATCACCATATGTAAAATCTTGCTCAACTCCTCCAATAATTGGGTGTTTTGGAGCAATGTCTGCTGGAGGATTCCAATCAAATGTTAAATTTGTAAATGGTGTTTGTGTCCCCCAACGCGATGGAACATTTAAATTAAAAATAAATGATTGCATCGCTTGTTTCACTTCTTCATAAGATAATTTTTCAATACGAATAAAAGGTGCTAAATATGTGTCCGTTGAAGAAAAAGCTTGAGCCCCTGCCCATTCATTTTGCAAAGTCCCTAAAAAGTTAATCATTTGGGAAAAAGCAGAAACCAGGTGTCTTGGAGGTTTCGACTCAACTTTATTCGGAACACCGTTAAAACCTTCCTCTAATAAAACACGCAAAGACCATCCGGCACAATAGCCTGCCAACATATCCAAATCATGAATATGATAATCTCCATTACGATGTGCTTCCCCAATTTCCGGCGTATAAACATGGCTGAGCCAATAATTTGCAACAACTTTTCCAGAAACATTCAAAATCAATCCCCCAAGTGAATAACCTTGGTTTGCATTAGCATTAACACGCCAATCCGATCGATCTAGATATTCATTAATAGAAGAAATTGCATCAATGACAGCCTTTTTATCTTTACGTGCTTTATCACGTTGTTCTCGATAAACAATATAAGCACGTGCCGTTTTATAATAATTGGAAGAAATTAAAACTTGCTCTACGACATCTTGAATTTGTTCAATGGCCGGCGACACACCATGCGCAAAACGGTGTTTTAACACCTTAATAACCTGCCCCGTCATCAAACGTGCTTCATCAATACCGAATTCGGCCGTTGCGGCTCCAGCTTTTGTAAGAGCCACAACGATTTTCGAGGCATCAAATGGATGTTTTTCTCCATTACGTTTAACAACCGTTGTCAGCGGCCCCAAATCAAAATCATGCGCAAAAGCATCTTCTTTTTTAACAACTTCCAACATTTAGTATATTCCTCTCCTTTTTTTACACAATATATAGTCAATTTTTCATATGTATTTTCACTTTTCCACATTTAAGATAGCTCGTCAACAGATTTTTTTATTTTTTTTAATTTTTATATAACTAATTGAAATTTATATATTTTTATTTAAATAATTTTTTAACCTTTATTAATAAATAAACACCAAAAATTTAATTGGATTTACACTTAAAACAGAAAATGAGACTATCTGATTATTATTTTTCGTTTATTTTTCGGTAGATTAGAGGTAAAAAAACGACTCGGATTTTAAAACTTAAGTGGATATTTAATGAATTTGAATACATTTTTGAATCT
>CALXUD010000019.1 GCA_944391585.1 uncultured Alphaproteobacteria bacterium
ATTTGTGGCCTTTACAATTAACCCTTTCAAATATAAGAATTTACATATCTATTTATACATACATGGTTCAAGTCCTGTTTGGGGGAGCAACCTAATGAATTCGTTACCATTAGTGACTTGACAAAATTTGAACATTTTTTTAATAATATAAATTATTTCAACAAGATAAGAGAAAGGGGACATCAAAGAAATGATTGAATTAGTTATACCATCTGTAAAATATAAAGAAACGTTCATCAATGCCGTAAAAGATCTCAAAAAGCTTGAAGGTTTTATATCGCCGTCCGTTCAACAATTCGCAGACTATGATTTAACAGAATTAGAAAATAATTTTCAAGATTACATCGTAAAACCGTTAATTGATACGATGAATGGAGTAAATCTTCCAGAAGGTTTTGTTCCCTCTACGGATTTTTGGATTTTAAAAGACAATGTCTTTGTGGGGCGAATTGCGATTAGACATAGATTAACAGATTTTCTCGAAAAATACGTTGGTCATATCGGATATATGGTTATTCCAAGTTATCGGAAACAAGGAATTGCATCTGAAGCATTGCGTCTCATTTTAGGTGAAGCCTCTAAAATGAATATAAAAGAAGCTCTTTTAGTTTGCGAAGAAGACAACGATGTTTCAAAGCATATGTTAGAAAATGCAGTTAAAAAATTTGGAGGAAGAGTGGATACACCTCAAGAAAGAAAAGGTGTAAAAATGCTTCGCTATTGGGTTAATACCGAATTTAAAAATTAACTATTCGTTTTTTTAATTTTATGTTTTTCACTATTCAAAAAGCTTCATTATTAAAGGGATGAAGCTTTTTCTTATGTCTACCCCTTGTCATTTTATTGAAAATAGAGTATGTTACTTCCGGTTTTTATTTTATCTATAAAAATGAGAAAGAACAGATATGAAGACAGATATTTTCACATTTGATTTGCCGGAAGATTGCATTGCTAATGAACCGGCAACACCTAGAGAATCAGCACAGCTACTTCATATTTTTCCGGATCATTTGGAAGACAAACACATATCTGATTTAATTGATTTAATCCACAAAGATGATGTTTTGGTTTTTAACGATACAAAAGTCATTCCAGCCCGAATTTATGGCACACGCGGACAAGCACATATTGAATGCACTTTATTTAAGCAGATAGACTTATCTCAATGGGATTGCTTAATTAAAAATGCTCGACGATTAAAAATCACTGATCTCATTATCTTTTCCAATGAATTAACAGCTCTTGTTTTAGATAAAAATCCCGAAGGTTCTGTTCGTTTACAATTTAATCAAAAAGGAGCTGTACTAATGGCAACATTAGCAAAAATCGGTATAATGCCTCTACCTCCTTATATTAAACGTCCAACCGGTGGTATTGAAACAGACAAAAAAAATTATCAAACTGTTTTTGCTAAATATGAAGGCGCTGTCGCTGCACCAACAGCCGGTTTGCATTGGACAGAAACGCTTTTAAAAAAATTAAAAGAAAAAGGCGTTCAAATGGAGTTTTTAACTTTACATGTTGGCGGTGGTACATTTTTGCCGGTCAAAGTTGATGATACGGATAAACATAAAATGCACGCTGAATTCGGTATTATTACTCCGCAAACAGCTCATCGTTTAAATGCTGCTAAACAACAAGGAAAAAAAATTATTGCCGTTGGCACAACATCTTTACGTTTATTGGAATCCGCAACTGACTCTTTCGGGGTTTTACATCCTTTTGAAGGAGAAACAGATATTTTTATCACACCGGGATATCATTTTAAATTTATTGATAAAATGTTCACTAATTTTCATCTATCCGGCTCAACGCTTTTTATGTTAGTATGCGCATTTGCCGGTATTGATCGGATGAAAAGCGCCTATCAACATGCAATTAGAAAAAACTACCGCTTTTTCTCTTATGGAGATGCTTGCTTAATTGAAAAAAAATCAGATAAAAATACATCCAAATAAAATGGCAAAAAAGTGCATCATTGTCCCCGTTAAAACAAAAATATGCCAAATTACATGCGTCCAACGACGACTTTTCCAAACATAAAAGAAAATACCAACTGTGTAGAAAAAAGCTCCTAACAATAAAAAAACAATTGATATTTTCGGCAAAACTCTAAACAGCTCTCCGCCGGCAAAAATAATCAACCAACCCATGCCTAAATATAATAATAAGGACCACAGTTTTGTTCCGGATCCGCCTTTTAAAATTTTTAAAACCGTTCCTAAAACAGCTAATCCCCAGACAATTCCAAATAAGGTCCAACCCATTTTTCCTCGTAAATTAACCAGTAAAAATGGGGTATATGTACCAGCAATCAAATAATAAATAGCAATATGATCGCATTTTTTTAAAATCTTTTTAACCTTTTGATTTGGAATAGCATGATAAAGTGTAGAAGCCGTATACATTAGAATAACGGTGGTCCCAAAAATAGCCGAAGAAACAATACTCCAAACATTTCCATAAACGGCTGATAATGTTACCAATAAAACTAAAACGGAAATACCAAATATGATACCAATTCCATGAATAATACTGTGCCAAATTTCTTCCGGAATCGTATAAGCGCGTATTTTATACAACATTTTTCTTCCACTACATAGTTTCAATTTCTGAAATTTTTAATAAAATCAATGCGATAACAATAAGTGTCCAAACAAAGGCCATAGAAAGACTAAAACCCAATCCAAAAAAGCTGAAAATCAAATCAATCAACAAAATACTTATCCAAGACAATAAAACTATTCGGCTACGCATAGCAGGAGAAATTGGTTTTTTTATTAACCATAAAAATAATTTAGAAACAAAATATAAAAAAGCAAATCCAATCCAAACACAAAAGAACAAGAAAATTCCAAAGAAAATCGGCATCAAAACCGCTGTCATTTGAACCGTTTTTTGAATTAAATCCGGTGTAATTATCATATCTTGTTCATAGGGGATTGTTTGAATATTAGGCCCCGTTTTCAAATAAGCTCTATCTGGGGTCAAATAAAAAACCGTTTCAAACCGCATTAAATCAAAATCATCTGACTGTGTGTTGATGACAAAAAAAGTATTTTCTAATGCCGGATACTCTAAAACCACATGCGTATCATAAGGTGCAATCAACTTTTCATTTTTTATTTCTAAAATCGGAATATTAGCAATAAAGGATTGAACAGAAGCTGAATAAGAATACTCTTTTATCCGATAATATGTCACTCCTCCCATTACAAGTGCCAATAAAACAGAAAAAAGCGTTAAAAACTTGAAACCATAACCTTTTCCGTTAACAATATAACGAATAATTGAATTCATTCCGTCCTCCTTGTTTTCTTGAAGAGTATGGTTATTTTCCATGAATGTCAAGGATATTCTCTCTTAAAAGACTGGTTGAACAATATCTGCAATCTGAAATGGAATAACTTTTTCCAAATCCGTTCGTTTCATCTCAACCTGATAACCGATTTTACCGGCACTAAAAATAATTGTTTCAAACTGAAGGACAGAGGAATGAATAGTTGTTTTGAATAACTTTTTCATGCCAATCGGAGAGCAACCGCCATGTACATAGCCCGTTAAGGGTAGTAATTCTTTTGATTTGAGCATCTCAATTGATTTTTCACCCACACTTTTGGCTGCTTTCTTCAAATCTAACTCTTCCGCAACCGGGATCATAAAAACAAATAATGTTGATTTTCCGCGTGTTACCAATGTTTTAAAAACTTGAGCCGGTTCTTGTTTTAAAACATTTGCAACCTCTACACCGCTTATTGCACCTGTCCCAACATATGAATAGGCATGATAAGGCACTTTTTTTTGATCCAGAAGACGCATTACATTTGTTTTTTCCATTTACTTTCCTCTTTTTAAAAGAATATTTTTTTATTTCAAAAGGCAAGAAAAGTTATTTCTTTTGATATGTTTTAACAACGTTTTTTCCTGAAAACTTTTCAAAGAGTGATTGAACTAAAACATAAAACAATGGGATAATAAACAGCCCTAAAACAGTTCCAAATACCATCCCATAAAAAACAGGCACTCCAATAGCTTGTCTTGAATTAGCCGCTGCACCGGAAGCTACAACCATCGGCACTGCACCTAAAACAAAAGCTGAAGCCGTCATTAATACAGCACGGAACCGTTCTTTTAGACCTGTCAAAGCAGATGTAATAATACTTTTACCCTTTAATCGTTCCTCTTTTGCAAATTCCACAATTAAAATAGCATTTTTACTTGCTAAACCAATTAACAAAATCAACCCTAATTGGGCATAAATGCTGAGCGGCAACCCCGAAATAAATAATCCGAACAATGCTCCTGTTATAGCCACAACTAAAGAAAGAAGAACCGGAATCGGAACAATAAAACTTTCATACTGTGCCACCAAAAATAAATATGCAAAAATAATTGCTAAAGCAATCAAATAGCCGATTTGGCCTTCTGTATGCTCTTCTTGATAACTCATAGTTGACCATTCAATCGCATATCCTTTTGGTAAAGTATGTGCCAATTCTTTAATTGCCGCCATCGCCTCACCACTACTGATACCAGGTTTTGGGACAGCTGTAATTGATGCATTCGGATATTGATTATAACGATAAATTACTCGTGGGGTTAAAATCGGTTCCAACGTAATCAAACCACGTAAAGGAATCATTTCCCCGTTTTGATTCGGAACATAAATTTCATTAATATTCTCTAATGTTGCCCGATACTGCCAATCCGATTGAATCATCACTTTATTTACCTGTGTACCAAGGTTGATATCATTTATATAAGAAGAACCTAAATAACTTTCCAAACTGGCAAAGATATTACTCATCGGTACCTTCATTTGCTCTGCCTTCAAGCGATCAATATTTAAGTATATATTGGGCGTTTTTGCCGTAAATGTTGTAAAAGCATAAGCGAATAAAGGGCTTTGATTAATTTTTCCTAAGAAAGATTGCGTCACAGCCTCCAATTTTGTAAAATCCATATCATTTAGAGATTGTAACCGGATATCTAAGCCACCGATAGTTCCCAACCCCGGAATCGCCGGCATTTCAAACAGTTGAAATTCAGCTTGTGGAATTTCGTTGACTTGTGCACGAATCCGATTCAAAATTGTTGTGGAATAATCCTCTTCCCCACGTTCTGCCCACGGTTTTAAAACAATGAAAGACATGGCAATATTTTCACCTTTACCGGCAATAAAGCTAAAACCGATAATATGCTGAACATTCACAACACCCGGTTCATTCAATAAAATCGGGTTAATTTGCTCTACCAAAGCTTTTGTTCGATTGGTCGTCGCCCCCTCCGGCAATTGCATATTCAAAACGATAACCCCTTGATCTTCGTCCGGAATAAAGGAAGTCGGCGTCAATTTAAAAAAGCCAGCCAAAATAGCAATAAATAAAACAAAAATCATTAAAATTACGAATAAATGGCGAGCTACAATACCCGCATAATTACTGTATCCTTTAATTGATTTTTGTAGATATTTATTAAACAGTCCCAAAAATCCTTTTGTTTTTAAATGTACATCTTTCAACACAATAGAACATAGGGCCGGCGATAAAGTTAATGCATTTAATAAAGAAAATAAAATGGCTGTTGAGATTGTTACCGAGAATTGTTGATAAATCTGCCCAACAATCCCATCCATAAAGCCAACCGGCACAAAAATAGCCAATAAAACCAATGAAGTAGCAACTAAAGCACCCGACACATCTTGCATTGTTTGAATTGCCGCTTGACGCGCATTCATTTTATATTGCTGCATCAAGTGAATTACACGCTCAATCACAACAATTGCGTCATCCACCACCAATCCAATCGCCAAAACCAAAGCAAACAATGTAAACATATTGATGCTGTATCCCAACGCCAACATAACGGCGAATGTCCCAGCTAACGAAACCGGAATTGTTGCTGCCGGAATAAAAACGGAACGAACATCTTGCAAGAAAAGATAACAAACAAGAATTACCAAGAAAAATGTTAATATTAATGTAAATACTACCTCTTCTACAGATGCATCAATATACTTTGTAGAATCATAACTGATTTTATAAATCATATCCTCAGGGAAATATTCTTCCAAACTTTTTAATTCTTTTCGAATATTTTCCATCGTTTGTAAGGCATTTGCACCGCTGGATAATGTAATAGAAAGAGCCACTGCATTTTGATCATTATATAAACTGGAAACGGTATAATCCTCTTGTCCAATTTCAACGCGAGCAATATCCTTTAAACGTAATAAACCTCCCTCTTCAGCAGTTCTAACAACAATATTTTCAAACTGTTTTGCATCATTAATCCGACCTAATGTTTGGAGAGGATAAATCATTTGAATTTCCTCACCCATCGGCATAGAACCAATTTTTCCCAAAGAAGGTTGATAATTTTGACTCGTAATTGCCTGACGCACCATACTGACAGGCACCTGCAATGCCGCCATTTTATCCGTATCCAACCAAATACGCATACTTAATTGAGAGCCTTTAACATCTGCATTTCCAACCCCGTCTACCTTTCCCAGTTTACGTTTAATATTGTTAAATACATAATCACTGATCTGCATACTTGACATTGTATTATTGGGTGAAGTAAACACTACAAAGGCTAAAATATTGGATGATTCTCGTTTAACGGAAATCCCTTGACGCGTTACTTCTTCAGGTAATTTAGAAGAAGCCTGCTGCACACGACTTTGCACTTTAACTAAAGCAATATCTGGATCAACTCCCGTTTCAAACGTCACGGTCAAACTATAAGAACCGTCATTAGAGGTTGAACTCATATATAGCATATCTTCAACACCATTAATTTCATCTTCCAATGGAACACCAATAGTCTTTGAAATCACTTCGGCGCTGGCACCCGGATAACGGGCTGAAACGGAAATTTCCGGTGGTGTTACTTCCGGATATAAAGCAATCGGTAATTTAAATAAAGAAATAATCCCTGCTAACACAATAACAATTGATAACACAATCGCAAAACGCGGACGATTGATAAAAAACTGAGAAAACATGTCTTAACCCTCTTTATTCTTTAACTAAAATAGGTTTAACTTTGGAGCCCGAGTGCACTTTTTGAATACCTTGTACAATCACTTTATCCGTATCATTTAAACCGCTTTTCACTTCCTGATATTCTTTAAAGACGCGACCTAATTCAACATATTTTTGTTCAACAATATTCTCATCATTCACAACCATTACATAACTACCATTCATATCTTGTGCCAAAGCTGTTAACGGAACAACTAAAGCTTTATTTCTGCTACCGATAGAAACCAAAATATCCACATAATTACCTGGAATTAATCTTTTATCCGGATTTGGATAATCCACATAAACTGTCACTGTTGCCGTTTCCGGATTAATTTCATTATCAGCGAAAATGTTATTAACTGAAATTTTTTCTGCTTCACCATTTGGATAAACAATTTCAAAATGAATATCATCTGTTCTGTTTTTCAAATTATCCATAAAACGTAAACGTTCCTTATCTGACACGGAAAAAGCAACCCGAATTGGATCCATCTGGACAATTCGAGCCAAACGTTGCACATTCGGGTTCACATAATTTCCTTTTGATACCAATGCTTTTCCAATAAATCCACTGATAGGAGCCCTAATTTCACTATACCCCAAATTAATTTGAGCAATAGTTAAATTTGCTTCAGCTTGCTTGATATTTGATTTCGCTTGAGAAAGTTGATTTTCCGCGACCTCTAATTCGGCTTTTGAGGTAAATTTTTCTTTATATAATTCAGCTTTTCGTTTATAATCACTTTCAATTTGAACTAAATCAGATTTTGCTTTTTCTAAATTCGCCTCAGCCGCCGCAACATCTGCCTGAAATTTACTTTGTTCAATTATAAATAAAACATCTCCTTCCTTCACAAAAGAGCCGTCTTTAAAACGCACTTCTTCCAAATAGCCGGAAACCTGAGGAATTAAATCAACGCTGTTAATCGCTTCTACCGTTGCAATAAATTTTTTCTTTTCAGAAATATCTAAATAATCCAATCCCTGAACAGAAACATAAGGCTCCTGATTTACTTGCATCATTGCCGCATAATTCGGTGTTAAATACATATGCAATCCAAACCCAATACCGACAAATAAAAGAGATAACAGAACCTTCCGAACAACCTTTTTATTTTTTAATTTAGCCAGTTTCATTTCTTCCCTCATCTTTCAACAATAAGAAAAGACATATATTTTCCGCTCGGAAAAACAAATGTCTTTTGTTAGATTGATTTTTTATACCAAAATCCTCTTTTAAAATCAAGTAAAAAAATAAAAATATAACACTGTTAATGATATTTTTTAAAGGGAATTTGGTGAATCACAACATCAATTTGCGCGCCGGAGGGCAATGTTCTGGAAATGACCAACATTTCTTCTGACGGCGAATTTTTAAAAATCTGCTCCACTTCTGCTTTATTTAAAATTCTCCGATTTTCCATTGGTGCGATAGAGGTTAGATAATAAAAATGATATTTACGAATCCAACGTCCAATAGACATAGCACTCACCCCCACAATACGTGCTATCTCTCGCTTTGTAAAACCGACCAAAAATAATGTTGAAGCTAAAATCTGAACAAAAATAGACTGCCCCTGCGGACTTTGTTTCGTATATTGATACCCGCATTTTTTACATTTATAACGTTGCCAACCGTTTACAAAGCCATTTTTAACAGCCTCTACCGAGCCACATTTAATACATTTTAACGCTTTTATTTCCATCTTTCTCTCTTATAAAGAAAGATTTTATCACACTCTTTTTTAAAAATCATTAAAAAAGTTATATTTTTATATTCATTTATTTTGATTGTTTTTTGTTCCTGTTTTTCACAAAATAAAATGAGTTCTTTAAATTAAATGTTAAAACACTATTTCCTTTCTAAACTTATCTATTGTAGAAATTTCAGCTCAATTTAAAGCACTATACTGATTTACCCACTTTAGCCTACACTTCAAAAGTTAGATAAGACTTTATCAAAACAACATATTCAAAAGTAAAGTTACCATATTTTTCAAATGACTTTATTAAGAAATACAAATTAAAAAATGGGAGTATTCTAAATGAACAGTTTAAAAGTTGGTGGAGATAAGGGGGATCGAACCCCTGACCTATGCATTGCGAACGCATCGCTCTCCCAGCTGAGCTATATCCCCACTGCAAAAAGTGATTGAATGTATACTCCAATTCTTTTTTGTTGTCAAGTCTCCTTTTTCAGGATATAAGAAATTTATGAAAAACCGTTGGAAATTTATTTTATACCTACTTTCAATTGTTTGCTTACTCGGTGTTAGTTATTTTTATTTAAAGAAAATACTTTTAAATCAAATGGTTAAATGGATAGAAGAAAACCCTCTAACTATTCCTTTAAATTATACTATTATTCAAAAGGATACCTGCGGTCTTGGTATTTGTTTAAAAATTCCGAATGCACATCTTATTTTATTAAATCAAGATATTGCTCTTGGAGATATAGAAATCGGTCTTTTATTTCAATATCCTCTGACCCTACATTTGAGTAATCAAAAAAACAAAAAAGAGGGAAATTATTTAACCACTTCAATGGACATCTCTCAAAATCAAGTTCAAATTCATCATATGGATTTTCATCTGTTTCCGCTGCAAGGCACATTAAATGGGCATATCACACAAACGGAAGGGACTCTTGATGGACACATTCAAAATTTGCGTTCTTTTTTACAACATTACTGGCTTGAACTCAATCCGAATTTACCCGTTGCACTGACTTATTTTATTTCTGATACAGACCAGCCTATCCAATTAACACGCCGACAAAATTGGATTTTGATAAATCAAATTCCCTTATTTTCAATTAAGTGATAGTGGTTGGATAATCACGGCCGGTATATTCCTTAATTTTCAAAATTTCACTGGCAACTTCCACCAAATCTTTCAAAACCAATTGCACATCCAAATCCAATTTGGTTGGATCTTTAATCAGACGATTGAAATAAAGACGTAAAGTAGCACCACTGCTGCCTGTTCCGGATAAACGTGTAATAATTCGTGATCCATCTGTAAAATAAATCTGAATCCCTTGGTTGAAAGATTCCTCACCAGTCACAACATCTGTATAATTAAACACTTCAGCCGACAGAATCTGGTAATTTTTAAAGCGTTGATCTTTCAAAGCCGGCAACCGCATTTTTAAGTCATTTAACAATGTGTTAGCTGTGTCAGAATCCAACTCTTCATAATTGTGTAAAGAAGTATAAACTCGACCATATTTTTGCCATAAAGCATGTGTCAATGTTGATACATCCTGTCCGGTTAATGCTAAAATATTCAACCAAAACAATACGGCCCAAATACCGTCTTTCTCACGAATATGTAAAGAACTGGCACCAAAACTTTCTTCGCCGCAAATAGTGGCTTTATCCGCTTCCAATAACGTGCCAAAAAATTTCCAACCTGTCGGAGTTTGATAAAGTGGATAATTTTTATCTTTTGCCACAAAATCAGCCGCATATGAAGTTGGCATGGAACGAGCTACTCCGTATAATTTGTCTTGATAAAATGGAATTTTATCAATATATTGCGTCATAATAGCCAAACTATCCGATGGATTTAAAAAGAAATTTTTCCCTAAAATCAAATAACGATCTCCATCTCCATCAGAAGCTGCCGCAAAATCAACCGCTTCGGAAGAATACATCATATCCACTAAATGCTTGGCATGCACAAGATTCGGCTCTGGATGTAATCCACCAAAATCTGGCAAAGGCGTTCCATGCACAACACTACCCAAGCCAGCCCCTAACATTTCCTCAAAAATGCGGTGTGCATAAGGACCGGTGACGCCGTTCATAGCGTCAAAACGCATTTTAAACCCATTTTGAAACATCTGGCGAATGGCTTTAAAATCAAATATCTCTTGCATGTAATCGGCATAATCACACACGGGATCAATCACTTGAACCTTAACACCGCCAATATCTTGCTCTCCGATCTGACTTAAATCAATATCCGGAATATCAACCATCCAATAGCGTTCAATCACTTGAGAACGTTTAAAGAAAGCATCCGTTAATGCTTCCAAAGCTGCTCCACCATTTGAGGTATTAAATTTCACACCGAAATCACCATCTGGCCCACCCGGATTATGGCTAGCTGTTAAAATAATACCGCCAAAAGCTTCATATTTACGGATTAAATAAGAAACTGCCGGTGTGGACAAAATACCGTTCTGTCCCACCATAATTGTCCCAAATTGATTGGCAATCGCCATTTTAATCACAACTTGAATCGCTTCATGGTTAAAATAACGCCCATCTCCGCCAACAACGAGTGTTTTACCTTCAAAACCTTTTAAAGAATCAAAAATACTTTGAATATAATTTTCCAAGTAATTATCTTGTTTATAAACAGAAACTTTTTTGCGCAAACCAGATGTTCCCGGTTTTTGATCCAGATAAGGTTTCGTTGTTATTGATTTAATATCCATAGAGTTTCCCCGCTTGACCCGATAAATTAAACTTACTGATTAACAGCTTTGTTTAATGTATCATGCCCCGCATCTAATGACAAGCCCCCGTAAACGACATTATTCAATAAAGAACGAATTTCTTGGCGTGCAGCCAATGATGAAACAGAAAGAGGCATATTCAATCCGTTTTCTTTGCAATCCATCATGGTAAGCCCTTTTAAAAATAATTCACGGTAAATAACTCGTTCCGAAATACCATTTGCAATAGAAAAATGAATCCGACGAGAAAGTGTATTCAATAAATCTTCAACAACTAATCGGTTTTTGCTCTTAATATGACTGATACGATTACGCACCACAATCCAACTTAATGGCGGACGTTTTTCCAACATGCGTTGTTGGCGTGCACTCCAAACTGCTTGAGCATATTGACTAGGCCCCTTAATTTTTAAGGTATCTCCATCAACCAGCGCTAAAACATCTAAATCCACTAAACTGTCGTTAATAGGCGTTACAACAACATCTGCTAATGTCATTGCTTCAATCACTAATGGCACATGCGCTCCCGGTGTATCCACAATAATAGCATCATATTGATCGGCAATTTTTTCAATTTGACCAGAAAAACTATAAATCTTGGCTTTATCTTCTGTCCAACTTGTATGATCTGAGACCGGTAACATAATACCGTTTAACTTCATGAATTCAGAACGATTCTGTAAATAACGTGTCAATGTGCCCTGTCGAGCATCCAAATCAAAAGAGGCCACTTTTTTCCCGGCCCGCAACAATGAAACGATTAAATGCATTGCTAAAGTTGATTTACCTGTTCCACCTTTTTCATTTGCTAAAACAATCACTTTTGCTTTCATCTTTTATTCCTCATATCAAAAAAATGATCATGAATTATATAAATTTTAAAGAGTTTTGTCAAGACTTTTAAATATATTTCTCAACCTGTTTTATTTTTTATAGATTACATCAGAATGTAAAAAAATAATGAACAAAAGATCAGTTTTTTAAACAGGCAAATTGAATTCAAACCCTTCTTGCTCTAATAAACTGATAATTCGGGAAATAAAAGCTCTCTCCCGATCATCTATTTTGTTATCAACCGTAATAACGCTGAGCATAGATTGAACCACCTTTTGAATTACATCTTTATCTTTTGACAAAACTTGTTGTAAAGCCATTTTAAAACTTTCCAAATCCGGTGCAAGTGAAATAAGGTATTCATTAAGTTCTTCATCCGAATAATTTAAATCTGTCGTTCTGGAACGCACATGTTCTACAATTTTCTGTCGTTCGGCTGGACGACGTATACCGTCAATCCCCGATAAATACATTAAAACCGTCATTGCCGGTCCTGTTCGCTCAATAACCTTTTGAAAATCTGATTGAACCACTTTTGCCTTTTGAGGATCGGCAACCAATGGAATACCTAATCTTTTTTCAATAAATTCAACAGGATTTTGATAAATACGCCCTGTTGTAATATCCCGAATTTCGATAATATCTTTGACCTTAATCAAGCGAGGAGCTTTAATATCCATAGCTAATCCGTTAATGAAAAACTCCCCATGACTTTGAACAATTTTTCGAATTAAAATATCCCGATCTTTAACATTACCAGATATGGATTTATATGACATAGAAACCAGCATTGAAATTCCAACACCTCGTTCATCCTTACTGGATAAGGGATCAGCAATCGCTTTAGGAATGCTTTGAGACTCTTTTTCTTGTTTTTCGCCCCCAAATGGACTCGGAACAAATGAATGATCTGTACGACCGGATAACTCTTGAATTGCTTGTAAAATATCTTTTGATTGAATTTCCATCTTATTTTCCTTTAAAAATATGTTTAATCCATTTTTGAACAACTGCGTTTAACTCCTTGACCGAAATCGGCTCTGTAGCCGAAGGCGGCAAATAGGTGGAATAGGCAATTAAATTTGCTTGATTAAACGTCATTGTTTTTGCGCCATACTTTTTCAAAAAAGCAGCCCAATCAGGTCCGGATAATTGTGCTACCTGCTCCCGGCCAAACTTTAAAATAGCAACCCGCTTTAATAACTTAGATACTTCTTTGGAAAAAGCGATGTTATTTTTCGGATGCATTTGATAAATTCGTTTTAACTCTCTTAAAGCTTGCCGCATTGGATTAAGCCAAATATAAAATCCTAAACTAATAGATATAATTATCAAAAGAAGCATGCATAACAATGCAATCCACCAACCGATTGCTAATGGGAAAAAATCAGGTTCCAAAGGCAAATGCAATCCTCTTAATCCAGATAAATCAATGCTATTTTCCATGCGCAACTCCCTTTTTATTTAACAACTGAATCACTTTTTGAATATAATTTTCATCTGTTTGAAGGGATAGATAAACAGCATGTGCTTTTTTAGCCGCTTCCTTAATTATATTTTGTCGATTCTTAAAATCGGTTTCAAATATTTTCCGAACACGTGCTGAACGCGTATCAATTGAAAAATCAGATATACCATCGGTAAACGGTAAAATTCCACTTGGTAATTTTTCCTCCATCAAATCAAAAATGTGAATCAAAATAACAGAGTGATGAGCTCCTACTTTTTTGATTTCTTGAACAAGATCGGGTGTTACGTCGCTAAAATCGCTGATAATAAATAATAGCGATCCTTTTTTCAGTTGTTTTTGTTCATTTTGAATGCTCTGAAGTAAAAAATCACTTTGCGATTGATTTTTCCGGGGCATCAGTTTAAGCAACTGTTTAAAAAAAGAAGTCAAATTTTCTTCAACTTGAATAGGCTTAAAAGATTTAATTCCTTGTTGAACAATGAGAGTTTGATTCAAAATGCCTTTTTGATTTAAAGCAATCCAACTAATCAAAGCATTGACGCGCGCTGCCACAACGGATTTAAAATCTCCTCGAGAAGCAAAAAACATCTGATTTTGCAAATCTGTAATTAAATATACTTGATGAATGGTATCATCAACATAGACTTTTGTAAAAGGTTTCCCGTGCTTTGCTGTTACGCGCCAATCAATTTGACGCGAATCATCTCCCTGTTGATAAGGACGCACCTCTTCAAAATTCATCCCTTTTGTTTTAAAAAACGAGCGTTGTATCCCAGTAATAAAAGAGCTATTTTTTTTATCCACGTGTAAACCAACAATACTCGCATCAGCACGCAAGGCAATTAACTCTTTTAATGAAGAAAAAACAGCGTTTTTCGATTCTCTTTTCATTTATGGTAATGGAACCCTTTTTAACAAAATATCAATCACTTCATCCGTTGTCACTCCTTCGGATTTTGCTTCAAAGGATAAAATAATCCGATGGCGTAAAACATCTTTGACAACCGCTTGCACATCTGCCGGCATTACAAAATCGCGCTTATTTAACCACGCCATAGCTCTGGCCGCAATATCTAACGCAATCGTTCCGCGCGGACTGGCTCCATAGGCAATCAAGCGCGGTAATTCATCTCCATATGGTTTTGGCGCCCGTGTGGCAATTATTAACTGAATAATATACTCTTCAATTTCTGGCGACATATAAACATTTAAAACAGCTGTTCTAGCGTCAAAAATAACGCTTTGCCGAATTTTAGGGAATGGTGCCACATCTTCTTTTTTCTCTTCCCCTTGAACCAGCTTTAAAATTTTGCGTTCCGATTCAATGTCCGGATGTTGAATTTTAACATACATTAAAAAGCGGTCTAATTGCGCTTCCGGTAAAGAATAGGTTCCTTCATGCTCAATCGGGTTTTGAGTTGCCATCACCATAAATAAATCCGGCAATTGATAAGTTGTATTACCGATTGTTACCTGCCGTTCCCCCATCGCCTCCAATAACGCGGATTGAACTTTTGCCGGCGCACGGTTAATTTCATCAGCTAAAATCAAATTATGAAAAATGGGGCCTTTTTGGAATTGAAATGTGCCGTTTTCCGGACGATACACATCCGATCCCGTAATATCCGCAGGTAACAAATCCGGTGTAAATTGAATCCGATGAGCCATGGCATCAATACATGAAGATAAAGTTTTAACCGCTTTTGTTTTAGCCAATCCCGGAGCTCCTTCAACCAACAAATGCCCATCAGATAACAAAGCAATCAATAATCGCTCTGTTAAAACTTCCTGACCGATAATGCGAGAATTTAAATAATCTTTTAAGCGTAAAATAGACTCCTGAACCGGATTTGACATTGCAATACTCCTTTTATATTTGCACTTTAATGAAATTTAATATATATTTTTTTTTGGAAGAATGCAAATGAGTATTACAATTTTATCGCCATACCGCCTCTTTTTTATAGACGAAGCCGGGAAATTGTGGACTGTTTTAAAAGACGGGCGGGTGCGTTTTATTAAAAATTTTGAATCTTTTCAAGTGATTGCTTCCGACAAAAAAACATTATGCGGCGTTCAATTTCATGGGGAAGACACGAACGTTATACAAACCGATTTAACATTTGAAGAACCGAATACACAACCTATTTTTTCCGGAAAAGGTTATTTTTATTATCCGAATTTATGGGTGCCTAAAAAGCAAAAATTAGCACTTGTCAAAGCAGACTTATTGAATTTACAGGGAACAGGTGATTTAATTCTCTATGAAAAAGCACGCACAAAATTTCATCCATTGGTCAAAATACCGGCTAAAATTGCGCCATCTGTTTGGAACACCAGCACCGGTGAACTCTTTTATCTGACTGCAAAAAATGCATTGGCTTGTACGGATGGGAAAAATGGTCAGATTATTGCGGATCAAGCACATTTATTCACTTTAAATCAAAATGGAACCGAAGTGGCTTATTATGATCAAGATTGTATTACAATGGTTTCTTTACAAACCGGCGTTCATCAACGCTGTTTGGCTTTTGATGTTACAGCTTTGGGATATGATAATCTTGGTCAAATTCTTTATTTTTCAACCTATAAAGATAAGGCCTCCATTTACCAATTTGATAAACGCACCAATGAGGTCTCTTTGCTTTTAAATCACGCTCACCCAATTCAACTTATTACATCATAATAGAAATCAGAGATTTCAACTCTCTGATTTCTATTGAAATTTTACTTAATCATCATAAACAACAACTTGATCTATTTCGGATTCATCCAAATCTTGTGTTGCCGGTGTATAAGTTAATTCAATCCAGTCATCTTCTTCAATCATTGGTTGATAGTAAGCTTCTGACTCTTTCATTTTATGTTTATTTTTCTTTTTATCTTTTTTCATTAATTTCTTAGACTTATAATGCGTTTTATCCGATGCTTTAAAAGCTTTATGAGATCCATTTTGCATTTCAACAACAATTGTATTTCCTTTTACTTCTTTTACTCTACCTTGAATTGTTTCAGCATTTACGGAAAAAGAACAAAGAATTGTTGCAGCAACAGCTGTTAATAAAATTTTTTTCATTTTTTTCTCCTCTATATCAATCCATTATTGGATTCTTAAAAAAGATGGATAGCAGATTATAAAAAGTCAATTATTTATTTGACAAATATTTATTTATTATGATAAAGAAAGAGAAAAGGGAAAAGGGAAAATGTTTCAAACAATTGTATTATCACTTATTCAAAGTTTAACCGAGTTTTTGCCTATCAGCTCTTCGGGGCATTTGCTTTTAGCGGATGCATTCAATTTTTCTAACCAAAGTTTGGATTTTGATGCCGCACTACATCTAGGAACATTAATAGCTGTTGTTCTTTACTTTTATAAAGATTTACTTTCTCTTTTCTTCGGTATTTGGAAAAAAGGAGCTGAACGAGTTCTTTTTATTCAATTAATTATCGCAACTTTGCCTGTTTTATGTGTCGGTTATTTTGCAAAAAATATTATTGAAACCACTCTACGCTCCGCACTTGTTGTTGCTGCAACATCAATTTGCTTTGGCCTTTTACTTTGGCTGGTAGACAAATATTCAACAAAAGGGAAAAAAATTAAACAACTAACCTACAAAGGAGCCTTATTTATCGGATTCGCACAAATTTTAGCCCTGATTCCGGGCACCAGTCGTTCGGGTATCACAATTACGGCAGCCCGTTTTTTAGGCATCAATAGAACTGATAGCACTCGTTTTTCCATGCTTTTATCCATTCCGACAATCTTTATTGCCGGCTCTTACGCGCTTTGGGAAGCTTCCCAAACAAAAGTAGCCCTTGCTCTTACAACTCAAATGATGTGGGGGATTGGCTTATCGGCTCTTTTTGGCTTGTTTGCCGTTTGGTTTTTAATGCAATGGGTAAAACATGCTTCATTTGCCATTTTTGCAATCTATCGAATTGTTTTAGGTGTTTTTTTGTTGTATTTCTTTTTGTAATTCATTTAAAACAAATACCCGAATAGCACTAGACAATCCACTCGTCCGATGATTATCAATTTCCTGAATCAGTCGAATAAACGGTCGATTTTGCCGATGAGCAATCTCATGCAGCGCCCGCCAAAAATCAGGTTCCATTGAAATGCTGGTTCTATGTCCGGAAATAATCACGGAATATTTTTTCATTTCTTCTTCCTTAAAGCCGATAAATCAATCACATCCGCTGATTGTTCTTGAACTGAGCAGGTTGTTTCATCCGGAATTAATGCCAAACCAAATTGAACGGATGGATCGGCAAATTGAATCAAAGCATTAAATGGAATCGTTAATGTGTAATAAATTCCACCAAATGCTAAATCAACTGAAAATTCTGTTTCTGAAACCGTTAAATTTTCAAATTGATGTTGCAAAATAATACTCATTTCAGTCGGATATCTTTGTTTCAAAAAATCAGGCACTTGAACGCCTGGAAAATCCGTTTTAAATGTTATGAAAAAATGACTGTTATCTGATAAACCGTTTAAAGCAGCATCCTTTAAAATATCACGCACAATTAAGCGAAAACCTTGCTGTAAAAAAGAGGTATAATCCTTTGTCATTTCCGTCCTCGTTTATTTAAAAAAAGGGGTTTTTCTGTTGCTAGGATAACCCCCATCCCCACCTAAACGCTCATATTGTTCAGGAATTAATGGTCACTTTAGACGCTTAAATTAAGCGGCTTTAGCAACCGGAGCAAAATTATCATTTGCATTTATGTTTTTTAGCGCGATAACGGTGCTACCATACCGGATGCAAGAGAAAACCTTTACTATGCGTGTCGATCCTATTTCACCCCCATAAAATGGTGGAGGTGTCGGGTACCGCCCCCGAGTCCACTACATCTATTTCGTTTTTCGTTTAGCATCATAGTCTTTTTTCAAAGACATTTTTAATATACATGATTTTAAATTAAAAATCAACTTTTTATCTTGCTTTTAGAAATCCATTTTGATATATGGAAACATTAAAGGTAATAAAAGGAGTTTTTATGAAACTTGAATCTGGTCGTTCTATGGTAGAAATGCTCGGTGTTCTAGCTATTATCGGCGTACTATCCGTGGGGGGAATCGCAGGATATCGCTATGCGATGCAAAAAATCAATGAAAATAAATTATTACGTCTAGTTGACTACTTTATGCTCGCAATCAATACCGAAAATAGCTATTCTGAAAGTCCTTTAGATTGTTCTTCTTTTGAACCAGAAAGCTTATATGAAACAGATAAAACAGATTTTTTATGTGATGTTTATTTCCCAGCTGAATATTGTCAAGATTCCCGCATATCCTATAATGGGCACAGTTGGAATAATAAAGAATGGGGATGGGAAATTCATACAAGCAATCCTTCTTGTAAACGTATTTCTTTTAGTTTATGGATGCCCAATGATCCTTCGTTATGTCAACGTATTGTAAAACAAGTTATATCTATTTATGAAAATAAAATAAAAAGCATAGATCTTCCTACTGTCAATAGTTATAATTGGATAAAATATGATAGCGATTTTTCAGAAAATCGAATTAAAACACTTTGTGATACTACTCTTTATAACAGAAATAAAGCTGTTAGTTTCCGAGTTGAATGGCCCAGAATTGTTTCCTGTATTGACGGATAAGATTTATTAACTCTTTTTAATTTTTTGCTGGATTTTTTCATTTGGCTTTGTTAGGATGAGGG
>CALXUD010000020.1 GCA_944391585.1 uncultured Alphaproteobacteria bacterium
GATTATCGGGGTGTTGTCAATTGGTGAAATTGCCGGATATCGGGCTGCCATGAAACAAAATGAAATCAATAACTATTTAAATAATTTTGAATTATTGAGTATTTTAGTTGCGAGTGGCACTTATGATGGTTCTGAAGTAATTGATGGGTTTTATTTATCAGACAATTCTTTAATGTTGGGTACATTAAAAAATAAAAAAATGTGTGAAACGGTTTTAGATCAATTAGACTTAAATAGCGTAAAAGATTTTTATGATTTTATAGATATTCCTAATAGGAATGGGGCTTTTTATTTAGGTCAACTCGGTATGTTAGATTGTGAAGGTTATTCAAAAATTTATAATTCATAGCCAGTTGTATTTCATTATACGGTAGGCAGTATTTATGGAGGTGGGGCGGTGGTGGATAATTATTTATTATTCATTAAAAAGCGTTCGGCACTGAGAGCTGCAACACAACCGGTACCGGCAGCAATAATGGCTTGACGGAAAATTTCTTCCTGCACATCGCCACAGGCGAACACGCCCGGAACAGATGTTTCAAGAGTTTTTTTGTTTGTTTTGATATACCCAGATGCTTCAATATCAATCTGACCTTGAAATAATTCCGTTTTTGGATGATGACCGATAGCAACAAAAACGCCATCTACCGGTAAAATAGATTCCACTTTTGTCTTTTTATTTACAATTACAATTGATTTTAAGCGTTCATCACCTTGAAATTCAACCACTTCACTATCCCAACGGATTTGAATTTTAGGATTGGATAAAACTTGAGATTGTAATTTTTTTTCAGCCCGTAAAGTATCACGCCGATGAATCAATGTCACGCTTTGCGCAATTTGTGATAAAAATAAAGCTTCATAAACTGCGGAACTGCCCCCACCGATTACAGCCACATTTTTTCCCTTATAAAAAAAGCCGTCACAGGTTGCACAAACTGAAACACCATGTCCTTTATATTTTTCTTCACTGGGAATTTCCAACCATTTTGCTTCAGATCCCGTGGCAATAATAACCGAATCAGCCGTCCATTGGGCGCCCATATCGGTTTCGACTTTAAATGGGCGGTTTGAAAAATCAACTTTTACAGCGGATTCATACTTTAAAGCAACTCCTACACTTTCTGCTTGTTTTTGAAAATTTTCCATTAAATCAATCCCGGAGATTTTTGTAAAACCGGGATAATTTTCTACCTCATGAGTCAGCATAAGTTGTCCGCCGGCCATATGCCCCATTAACAGGACGGTCTCCAATCCCGCTCGGGCAGCATAAATACTGGCTGTATAACCAGCCGGTCCGGAACCAATAATTAAGACTCGTGCGTGCATGAAACCCCCATAAGTTGATTTAATAAACCAAATAACCCAAAATTAATAACAACAAAATAATAATCCAACATAATCTATCATTGATATGTTTTAAATCGTTATCCTTAAATTTATACATTATTTATCCCCTAAAAAATAGTTTGAATAATTTAGATAAATTGAACGTCTAAAATCTCGTAGGATTTTTCGCCCTTCGGCGTCTTAAATTCAATCATATCACCTTTTGATTTACCAATCAAGGCTTTTGCAATCGGAGAGATAAAAGAAAGGCGTCCTTTTTCCAAATTAGCTTCGTATTGCCCAACAATTTGGTAGGTATGTTCTTCTTCTGTTTCAAGGTCAAGAACTTTAACTGTAGCACCAAATAAAACTTTATCTCCGGAAAGTGTTTTAGGATCAATCACTTGAGCACGAGAAAGAGCGCTTTCCAATTCTTGAATTCGTCCTTCAATAAAACTTTGTTGTTCTCTTGCAGCATGATATTCGGCATTTTCAGATAAATCACCATGCCCGCGTGCTTCTTCGATAGCGGCAACAATTGCGGGTCGGTCTTCAAACTTTAATTTTCTCAATTCATTATGTAATGCTTCGTTTCCCAAAGCAGTCATGGGTACTTTTTCTTCCATTTTAAAACCTCTTTATTGAAAATAAAGACCACAAATTATTTAAAATTTGCGGTGTAGTGACAATAAAATAAAACTTTTTTCATTGAAATGCAAGTTTTATTTTTGTTTCATGTAAAACAGGTATCTTAAAAAAACTTTTTTTTCAAAGAGAAGAGGGTTTTGTCGGACAGGAATATTGTTTTAAAACCTTTTCCGGGTCAACCCGAATTCCTTTCCATGTTATCACAAAATGCAAATGTGGACCTGTTGCTCGACCGGTTTTTCCGATTTGTCCGATTAGTTGTCCGCGTTTGACAAAATCCCCCGTTTGAACATCTAATTGATTTAAATGAGAATAACTGGAAACAAGACCATACCCGTGATCTATCAACAGTGTTTTTCCACTATAAAATAAATCCGAATGTGCTAATAAAACAATTCCGTCTTGAATGGCATAAACAGGCGTACCGGTTGGGAGAGCATAATCTGTTCCGCTATGTCCTTGTTTTTTAATACCGTTTAAAATACGATGGGCACCAAATTGGCTGGAAATACGTGCCGTTTCAGAAACAGGACGCTCAAAACAACGTGGTAACGGATAAGTTTTTTTTGACAGACGAATTCCTTTGGCAGCTGCTTTTTGCCGACTTTTTTGAACAAGGCGTGCTTCTTTTTGGGTTCGTTTTTGATTTTCGGGAGATAATTGCACTTTAGCCGGTTCTAATCCATTCACAACTTCCTGTGGCCATGGATAAGGGGAAATTTTGATTGGAATCTCTTGTTTTTTTAAGAAATTTTTTAAAATAAGTGTTTCTGTTTCGTTTGCTTCTTGCGGAATTGCGAACACAAAATCTCCTTCCGGAGAAATTGGAACGATTTGTCCCATCCATTCCATTTGTGTATCAGGATCTGTTTGTCCATAAATTAAAGAGCCTTGCTCCAAAGAATCCGGAAGCGTTAATGCATTGAGCGAAAAAGGAAAAATTAAAAAAGCGCTTCCCACTCCCAATCGTATTACAGGCAAAAATTTACTCTTTAAAAGAAGATTTCTTAAAAGAAAGTTTTTTAAAGAAAAAAGTTTTAAAATACAATATGTTAAATGAAAGAGTTTCTGAAAAGAAGTACTCTGGATAAAAGATGTAATTACTTTGTTATTCCATTGAGATGTAATTACTTTGTATAAACTTTTTATGGTATATATTTTGTAATTACATTTTATTTTATTTATGATTACTTTGTAATTATTTTTCATGAAATAGATCCAATTGTTCTTCTGATAAATCAGAGGTTGATTGAGGAGAAAAAGTTCTTTTTTTTCTTTTTTTGGAAAGGGGTTGAGGGGAAGATGCATCCTGTTTATTTTGAATAGAATGTGCTAAAATAAAGTCTCCGTCTTGAAATTGGATTTTAACGGGCTGGGTTTGTTTGGCTTCATTAGTTGTAGTGAGTAAACTATTTTGTTGATTAAAGACCAGCGCAAAGCCACGTTTTAAAACGGCTGTATAAGAATATGAATCCAATAAACGTGTGAGGGTTGAAAACTTTTGAGTTGTTGTTTGAAAAAAAACATGAATCGCATTTTGTAAACGTTCGGTTTTATCATCTAATTTTTGTGTGAAAAGATGAATTAAATCAATTAGATTGGGAAGAGATTTTACCAAAAGAGTGAGATGTGTTTGTTTTTCTTGAACAGTTCTAAAAAGGCCTTCAGTTAAGCGGGTATTCATTTTACTGAGGTGTAAAATAAGTTCTGAACGAACCGGAACAGCCATTTCTGCCGCGCCGGTAGGGGTTGGAGCGCGTAAATCAGAAGCATAATCAATCAAAGTGGTGTCTGTTTCATGTCCGACAGCGGAAATTAACGGAATTTGAGAAGCGGCAGCAGCGCGCACCACATTTTCTTCATTAAAACACCACAAATCCTCCAAAGAACCGCCACCACGCGCCACAATTAAAACATCCGGGCGCGGAATCAAGCCATCAGGTGTTTGAAGACCGGTAGCAGGAATGGCATTAAATCCTTGAATGGCTGCGGTGATTTGATCGGCAGCACCCTCACCCTGCACTAAAACGGGCCAAAGATAAACAGGCGTTGGAAAACGGTCATTTAAGCGATGCATAATATCCCGAATAACCGCGCCGGTGGGACTGGTAATCACACCGATTGTTTGGGGCAGATAAGGGATTTTTTTCTTCCGCGCCGGGTCAAAAAGACCTTCTTTAGCCAATTTTTCTTGTCTGTCTTTTAAAAGTTTTAATAAAGCACCTTCCCCGGCAGGTTCAGCCGATTCCACTATGATTTGATAAGAAGAGCGACCGGGATAGGTTGAGATTTTACCGGTGACAATGATTTCCAATCCTTCTTGAAAAAGTTGGGTTATTTGAGTGCTTTTTCCGCGCCAACAAATCGCTGATAAAACAGAATCAGAATCTTTTAGGGAAAAATAAATATGTCCCGAAGAAGCGCGTTTAACACCGAAAACTTCTCCGCGCACGCGCACGGATGCAAAAACTTGTTCAACGCAAGCTTTTAAAGAAAGAGAAAGTTCCGTGACGGATAAAATCGGTTGTTCATGGGTCATTGTTTTAATTTAGCAAAGAAGCCTGAAAAAGGCAATTAATAATCATTTCTTTTTGCGTTTATTTTTGAAAAATTGAGTCATAAGAGAACCACATTCTTCTGCACAATAACCACGGTAAATTTTTGGCTTATGATGAGTTTGTTTATGTGTGAAAACGCAGGCGCCCACATCAATACCGCCGGATTTCGGATCCGAAGCGCCGAAATAAACAGCGTCTAATTTAGACCATGCGCAAGCGCCGGCACACATGACGCACGGTTCTAATGTGGAAAAAATAGAATACCCGGTTAAATTAGGTTCTCCTATTATTTTACAGGCTTCTCTAATAGCTAAAATTTCGGCATGAGCTAAAGGATCGCATAAAGCTATGGTTTTGTTGTGAGCCATAGCGATAATTTCAAAGGTTTTTGAATTAAAAACAACGGCCCCAACAGGAATTTCATCGGCTTCAAAAGCTTGATGTGCAAGGCTTAATGCTTCTTTTAAGATATTCTCGGGAAGGGGAGGTTGAGCAAAAAAGGGAGTTGCTGAATTCATCTTTTTGTTTCCTTTCTCTTGTTTTTGGTATAATATCCGATTTATGGAAAAAAAGAAAGAAAGAATTGCAAAAAGAATTGCTTCAGCCGGTATCTGTTCCAGACGTGATGCGGAACGTGCCATTGAGCAGGGACGCGTGAAAGTGGATGGTGTTGTTTTGAAAACCCCCGCTTTTTTGGTTGATGAATCCAATATGGTTGAAGTGGATGGTGTTATCATTGGCAATAAGCCGCCGGTACGGGTGTGGTGTTATCATAAACCGGCTGGGTTGATTACTTCGGCCAAAGATCCAAAAGGGCGGCCGACCGTATTTGAAAATTTGCCGCATTATTTACCGCGTGTGGTATCAATTGGACGATTGGATTTTAATTCAGAAGGGTTGCTTTTATTAACAACGGATGGCGCATTGGCGCGTCAATTGGAATTACCTACAAACGGCTGGAAGCGTAAGTATCGGGTGCGTGTTCATGGAAAAGTCAGTGCCGAAGTGATCGGTCGGTTGCGAAAAGGAGTAAAAATTAACGGCGTTTCTTATGCCGGTTGTGAAGTTGAAATAGAGCGTGTGCAAGGAACAAATACATGGGTTTTAATGACGCTGACTGAAGGGAAAAATCGGGAAATTCGGCGCTTGATGGATTTTTTCGGATTGCCGGTAACACGCTTGATTCGTATTTCCTATGGGCCGTTTAATTTAGGCAATTTGGGAAAAGGGGAGGTACGCGAAATTCCCGCTAAAACATTAAAAGAGTTAATTCCATGCGTATAATCGGTGGAAAATATCGGGGGAAAAAATTAGTTGCGCCGGCAGGTATGCAAACGCGTCCAACTGCTGACCGAGCACGCGAATCATTATTTAATATCATAGATAGTTATTTTTTAAAAAACGGGCTTTTATGGGCAAATATGAACGTGTTGGATGTGTTTGCCGGAACGGGTGCAATTGGGATTGAGGCTCTCTCACGCGGCGCACAGAAGGCTTTTTTGATTGAGAACAATCCGCTTGCTTGTCAGGCTATTCGTGCCAATCAGGTGGCAGGGGTTGTTTTGATTGAAAAAGAGGTGGAACAGGTGGGTAAAGCGCTTACCTCTTGCGATATGGTTTTTTTGGATCCACCTTACTTAAAGGGATTGGTTGAACCGGCTTTGCGTGTTTTAACTCAAAAAGGCTGGATCGGGCAACAGGCTTTGGTTGTGGCGGAAATGGAAAAAAACGAGCAAATTCACCCCGTTGGATTTGAAATTATCGATGAGCGGGTTTATGGAAAAGCGAAGTTTATTTTTTTAAGGAGAAATGAGGTATGAAACAACGAGCGAATGCGGTTCGTTTTTTAGCAATGGATATGATCTCACAGGCAAATTCAGGGCATCCGGGAATGCCTTTGGGGATGGCGGATATTTTAACCGTTTTATGGACAAAGTTTTTGCGTTTTGATCCTCAAAAACCGGATTGGTATAACAGAGATCGATTTATTTTATCCAACGGGCATGGCTCGGCGGTGTTATATGCTTTGCTTTATTTAACGGGCTATCCTGAAATGACGTTGGATGAACTCAAGAATTTTCGCCAATTTCGTTCCAAAACACCGGGGCATCCGGAAGCAGGGCACACAGCCGGGGTTGATTTTTCAACCGGTCCGTTAGGTCAAGGATTAGCCGGCGGTGTTGGAATGGCTATTGCCGAAAAAATGGCAGCAGTGCGGTTAGGGAAAGAGATTGTTTCACATAAAACATATATAACAGTTGGGGACGGCTGTTTAATGGAAGGTATTTCCGAAGAAGCTATTGAATTAGCCGGTCATTTAAAATTAAACAATTTAATTGTATTGTGGGATGACAACGGCACTACCATTGACGGCAAAACGGATATTGCCACCTCTGTGGATATGAAAAAACGTTTTGAAGCGGCAGGGTGGCATGTGTTAACGGCTGACGGGCATGATTTTGAAGACATTGAAAAAGCGCTTTTTGAAGCGCAAAACCAAGAAAAGCCTGTTTTAATTGATTTTAAAACCGTTATCGGATTTGGTTCCCCAAAAGCCGGGACATCTGCAGTGCACGGTTCGCCGCTAAAAGCAGATGAATTGGCTAAAACACGGCAGGCTTTGGGGTGGACGGCAGAGTCTTTCCACGTGCCGGAAGAGATTTTAACTTTTTGGCGAAAAGCCGGTGCGCGCGGGATAAAAGGACGGCAACAATGGGAAGAAAAGGTGCGTTTGGCACATAAAGAGGATATTTTAAAGTCTTTTTTGGAAAAGAAAATAAGTTCTAAAGTATCGGCAAAAATTAAAGCGTATTTGGAAAAGGTCATTTCCGAACAGCCGTATTTGGCTACCCGCAAAGCCAGTCAAAATGCTTTAAATGTGTTGGTGGAAAATATCCCGCAACTTGTGGGCGGATCAGCAGATTTAACGGCCAGTAATTTAACGAATACGCCGGATTCTAAACCGATAACGGCAACTGATTTTTCGGGAAATTACATCAATTATGGTATTCGGGAACACGCAATGGCAGCAGTGATGAATGGGATTGCGATGGATGGCGGTTTCATTCCTTATGGAGGCACGTTTTTCACGTTTATGGATTATATGAAGCCGGCGATACGGTTGGCAGCGCTTATGAAAGCACAGGTTCTTTATGTTTTAACTCATGATTCTATTGGAGTGGGTGAAGACGGGCCAACGCATCAACCGATTGAACAATTAGCCACGTTGCGTGCCACGCCGGATGTGTTTGTTTTTAGGCCATGTGATGCGATTGAAACTATGGAATGTTATGAACTGGCGTTGGCGCATCAGGGGCCCAGTGCGTTGGTGTTATCGCGTCAAGCGGTGCCGACTGTGCGGATGCAAGCGGGGGCCAATTTATCCGCGCGTGGAGCATATGTGTTAGCAGACAGTGTCGGAGCAAGGCAAATCACGTTGTTAGCAACGGGCACAGAAGTGTCTTTGGCGTTAGCGGCGCGGACAGAATTGGCACGGCAAGGGATTCAAGCGGCCGTTGTTTCCATGCCATGTTGGGAATTATTTGAACAACAGGAAAAAACTTACCGTGCTGATGTGTTGGGGACGGCACCGCGAATTGCGCTTGAAGCCGGCAGTTCTTTTGGTTGGCATCAATGGGTGGGCGATCAAGGAGTGATCATCGGTATCAATCATTTTGGCGCCAGTGCACCGGCAGAAACGTTATATCAGGCTTATGGGCTCACGGTGGAGAATGTTGTTCAAAAAGTTTTAGAAATCATTTAATCAAAAAAAGGGGGATAAAATGAATTTAAATCAAAAAACAGAGCAATGGGTGGCACAAAAAGTTATTAGTCCCAAACAAAAAGAAGCTATTCTAGCACTTGAAACTAAAAAGAGGGAGCCGTTTGTGTTGATGGCGATTTTATGGTTAGGGATTTTTTGTATTGGATTGGGGATTATTTCATTGATTGCCGCTAATTGGGAAACAATTCCGGCAGTGGTGAAATTAATGGGAGCCGGTGCGTTATTGGCCGGTGCGCTCGGAACCGCTTTTTGGGGATTTCAAAAAGAAAAACATTTGATGACTGAAATGGCTCTTTTCTTCGCTTTTTTAATGGTTGGCGGCGGTATTGGATTAATTGGTCAGATTTTTCATTTAACACCTGATACGTTTAAAGGGATGTTATTGTGGGCCGTATTGTCTTTCGGAATTGTTCTCGTCAGTCAGCGGCAATTATTGGGGCTGTTATGGATACCCTTGTTTTTAGGCGGTATTTTAGGCTCGTTTCGTTGGGAATTGCTTTTATTATTTTTCCAGCAAACACCGGTTTTAGCGATGGTAACGGGCGCCGGTATTTGTTTGGCGATAGCTTTCTTAACACGCAATTTAACAACACCGTTTTTTAAAAGTTTATATCATTGGTCTTTGATTTTATTTTTCCTTGTTTTAGGTTTGGGAGAATTAGGTGGTAGCTCTTTCGGAATACGGTTTTTAACTTCTGTTATGTTGATGGTTTTATTGGGAGTATTTGCCGTTTATTATGATAAAAAACGCTTATTTAACTGGGTGAGTTTTTTTATTGCTTTAAGATGTATCGTTCTTTATTTTCAAGTGTTTGAATCTCTCACAAAAACAGGTATTGGATTTATTGTTTCCGGTTTGGTGATTTTAGTTGTAAGCGGATTATGGTATCAAATAAAAAAAAGGATTGAAAAAAGATGAAGAAACTTTTTTTAATTATGGCACTGACTTTGCCGTTGGTTGTTTTAATCATATGGGGCAGTTGGCTTTGGGTAACACGGGGTATTCGTCAAGAGATTGTATTACCGATTCAAGGATATGATCCCCGTGATTTATTGGCGGGACATTATTTAAGCTATCAAATTAAATGGGATGAAGCCGATTGCGCTCAGTTTGAGGACGGCGTTTGTCCGGTTGAAACATTCCCCAAAGAAATGCGTTTTTATGTACCGGAACATCAAGCAGCTCGATTAGAAAGAATATTACTTCAAAAAGATCCAATGGTGATTTTTCAGATTGTTTTTGCTTATAAACCACATACAACACCAATTGCAAAAGAAATGCGGATTAACGGATTTGATTGGCAGATCTATTTAAGACGGTTTCAAAAATAATACTTGAATTTTAAATGTGTTTTTTATACAATGCGCGCATAAGTCAATTTTAAATAAGAAAGGAAAAACAATGGCTTTAGTTTCTTTACGTCAATTACTCGATCATGCGGCAGAACATGGATATGGGATTCCTGCTTTTAACGTGAATAATATGGAACAGGTGTTGGCTATTTTGGCCGCTGCTCAAAAAATGGATGCGCCGGTAATTATTCAGGCCTCTAAAGGTGCCCGCGCGTATGCAAATGATGCGGTGTTGAAGCACTTAATGATGGCTGGCGCGGAAATGTATCCGGATTTGCCGATTTGTGTGCATCAGGACCATGGTCCAACCCCGTCTGTGTGTTTTTCAGCGATGATGAACGGTTTTACTTCCGTGATGATGGATGGTTCTTTAACACCGGATGGAAAACCGGCAACACATGCGTATAATGCCGAAGTAACCGGTAAAGTAGTTGGTGTGGCGCATGACATCGGTGTTTCCGTTGAGGGAGAGTTAGGCGTGATTGGTTCTTTGGAAACCGGTAAAGGCGAAAAAGAAGATGGCCATGGATTTGACGGCGCGGTGGATAAATCAAAATTATTAACCGATCCGGACGATGCCGTGAAATTTGTGGAAGAAACAAAAGTGGATGCTTTGGCGGTGGCGATTGGGACATCTCACGGGGCATATAAATTCACGCGTAAACCGGATGGTGCCATTTTATCCATTGATACGATTAAAAAGATTCATGAAAAATTACCGTATACACACTTAGTGATGCATGGTTCTTCTTCCGTTCCGCAAGATTTACAAGATATTATCAATCAATTTGGCGGGCAGATGCCGCAAACATACGGCGTGCCGGTGGAAGAAATTCAAGAAGCCATTAAACACGGGGTGCGCAAAGTGAATGTGGACACGGATTTACGGATGGCTATGACGGGGGCGATTCGCAAAATGTTTGTGGAAAAACCGGCCGAATTCGATCCACGTAAATACTTAAAACCGGCAATGGAAGCGATGCAAAAAGTGTGTGAAGCGCGTTATGAACAATTTGGCGCAGCAGGTCATGCTTCTCAAATCAAACCGATTGCATTGGCAGACATGGCGAAACGGTATGCATCGGGCGAATTAGATCCGAAGATTGTGAAATAGGATTCTATTGAACGAAACGGCACCCGTCTTAAGGCGGGTGTTTTGTTTTCTTGATTTTTGAAAAGGGATTAGATATACTTTGAACAGAATAAAAAAGAAAAGGAAAATAAATGGTTCAAATAGCGCCCAGTATTCTTGCCGCCGATTTCGCTAATTTGGGAAAAGAAATTCAGAAAATTACCAAAGCCGGTGCCGATCAGGTTCATATTGATGTGATGGATGGGTTATTTGTCCCGAATTTAACGTTTGGAGCGGTGGTGGTTAAGGATATTCGGCCATATACGATGTTGCCGTTTGATGTGCATTTAATGGTCAAAAAACCATCGGTTTTGATTAAAGATTTTGTGGAAGCCGGCGCGGATGCCATTACGGTTCATTTGGAAGCGGATGAGGATATTCCGATGTTGATTTCGCTGATTAAAAAATATGGCAAGCGGGTGGGCTTATCCATTCGACCGCACACAAAAGTCAGCGATTTAATTCCTTATTTACCGGATATTGATTTGGTGTTAATGATGTCGGTGGAGCCGGGATTTGGCGGACAACAGTTTCAGCCGATTGCTTTACAAAAAATTGCTCAATTAAAGGAATTTATCGGTCGGAAAAAGGTTCAAATTTCCGTTGACGGTGGGATTAACGATCAAACGGCACCGGCGTGCATTTTGGCGGGTGCTGATGTGTTGGTGGCAGGAAGTTATGTGTTTAAATCTAAAAATTATCAAAAGGCCATTGAGCGCTTGAAAGAAGGAGTTCAAAAATGACCAAAATTATGATTGTTGAAGATGAAGTCGGACTTGTGACGCTTTTAAAATATAATCTTGAAAAACAAGGATATGATACTTGTGTTGCAATGGATGGAAAAGATGTTTTAGCAATGGCTGCGACGGAAAATCCGGATCTGATTTTATTAGATTGGATGTTACCGAATGTTTCCGGAATCGATTTATGCCGAGAAATTCGTCGTTCGTATGAATTGCGCAATATTCCGATTATTATGTTAACAGCGCGTGGAGATGAAGCGGATAAAATTAAGGGCTTATCTTACGGCGCAGATGATTATATGACGAAACCGTATTCTATTCCGGAATTAATGGCACGAATAGTGGCCTTATTGCGACGGGTGGTTCCGGTTCAAAAGACGGAAAGTTTAACTTTTGCGGATATGACGATGGATTTTGCTAAACGGCGTGTAACGCGTTCGAATAAACCCATTCATTTAGGTCCGACGGAATTTCGTTTGTTACAGATTTTAATGCAAAAGCCGGGGCAGGTGTTTTCTCGTGAGCAATTATTGAAAGAGGTTTGGGGGGATTCTATTCATGTGGAATTGCGCACGGTTGATGTTCATATTCGGCGTTTGCGACGAGCGCTCAATGAATATAATGATCCCGAATTAATTCGAACGGTTCGTTCGGCCGGATATGCCCTAGATTCCTCGGAAAACAACGATCACGAATGAGCTCATTTGATTTTTTTTCATTTTGTGATATAATAAAAAAATCAATGATGAGGTTTTTATGATTCACTTTTATGAAAACAAAGCAAATATCCGAATTTTTTGCGGAGCTAAAAATTTGGATGCTAAAAATACCATTCTTTTAAAATATCGCCCTTCTTTATCCGATGAAAAAATTCAAGAAAAACGAGAGGAATTCTCTCGTATGTATACTTATGAAGATGAAAAAGGAAAGGTTAATTGCTTAATCGGAAAATGGGCTTTAAGTGGCCAATTGAGAACTTTGACGCCGGCTCGTTTAGAAGAAGCTATTGAAGGACACGCCCCAGCTAATATGAATCTACACCATGTTGTACCAGTTGCTTGGGGTGGAACAAATGATGAACAAAATCTGATCTTGATTAATACGAGAGTTCATTCTTTCTTACATCGTAAAATTTATGGTCTTGTTAATAAAAAAATAAAGGAACATTTGGAAAATTTAGGTGATAAACCCCAAAAACCAATTTATGTCCTATTACCTAAATTGCCTCGGGTTGTTCAAAATATCTATGAAATTTTTGATATTTTTACTCCCAGCGAGCGTCAGCAATTTTTTACAGAAGAACAATGGAGAGCTTTTGTGCGACAAGAATTTCAATCGCTTTTTATTGATCAAAAAAATTTATCTCGGTAATTTTTCTCATTGACCTTTTCCTCTTTTTAATATATTATTAGACAATAAAATAGACAAAAATAGGAGCACCCATGATTGAAAGAATTGAAGATCAAGATCACATTGTTTATCAATGTAAAGCTTTAAAACCTGAGGATCCATATCAAATAATAGAACTCAATCTTGTTTCTGGAAAAAATTTGTTAAAACAAAGAACTCAAGCTTTTAAATGGTGGTCCTTACCTCCGGCTGTCGGTGGAAAAACAAGAAGTAAAATTGTTAAAGTAATGGCTAAAAATGGAATCTTATCCGCGGTTTTTTCTCGAGATATTGTGCGGGATGCTGTAGCTCAAGCAATTGTTCCAGACAACTATGAACTGCATCACAATCATCCGCTGGCATTAGGTGGAAACAATAAAAAGAAAAATTATCGTTTAATTCATCAAAAAGCACATACTTTACTGCATAAATATGTATTAGATCCGATGCAAGTCATTTTACAATCGGAACAAATTGTTTCAACAAACCATAAAAGGGTTTATTTAAAAATGCCAATTTTGCCGGCGGTGATTACAACAAAAGAAATCGGATTATTTTTGACGCCTTTAGAAATAGAAGCGGAAAAAGATTACTTACAAGAAACAAAGAAAACAACTAAGAAAATTATGTATGAAAAGGAACGCAAAAAACCTAAGATTGTAACACATCATGTAACCAGTCGCGGAAAACGGGGATATGGGAAACGCATGCAAGGGTATACGCGTTAAAAAAGGAGAAAAAAATGATTGGTGAACATAAAACCACAATGGGTTTTAAAGAAATGATTATTAAAGAAGAAATTATGGCATTTGGAAATTATAAAATGTCAGAGTTACAAGATTGTCGATTGATTCGAGAATTAGGATTTAAAGAGCCTCAAATTCGTCGTATTCTTTTAAATATCAGTAAAACACTACGTCAAGATCCGGTTGATAATCCTATTTTTTCTTCCAAAATTAAAACGGTTGGCGACGTTTTGTTTTATTTTTATGCTCCGGCAGAGCGGTATAAGTATTTTGAAAAAATTATTTTAGATGGAAAAGCTCAGGCAGGCGATTTTATCCAAAAATCAATTAATCCAGCGGACTCTTTGGAAGAAGTGTTGCGGGATGATATAGAAACAAAAGCTGTTTTTAAAGAAATTCAATGCATTACCGGTCGAGATTATTTTGGGCATTTTCAAGAGAAAAAAGAATGCGGTGAAATGAAAACCGCTCAAGAATTTATCTGGTTTTTATCTAATCCTGAAAATGGAAAAGTTAATCAAAAAGGAGCAAATCACTCGTTATTTGATCGTTTTACTCAATTTATGACTCGGTCAGAATACACGCGAGAAGGGTGAGAATAGTTAAAAAAGAGCTGTTTTTTCTAAAAGGCTTCATTTTTAGGCACACACACAAATAATAAGATGATTGGTGAGAAATGTATTTTTTTGTGTACAAGAGATAAAAACGCATGTGTGAAGTTTTAACCGAAAATAAATTTGTGAAACACGTCGTATTACAGTGATTAAAGGCTTTACTTTTCAGTAAAAAGTATTATAATAATTCTCGGCCTTTTGTCGTAGGAAAGGCGTTTTTTAATTTTTTGAAAAGGAATAAAAATGATTGAAATTGAATTACCAGACGGATCAAAAATGTCTGTTGAAGCGGGTATTTCTGGCCTTGATGTTGCAGGGAAGATATCCGAAGGATTGGCTAAAAATGCTTTAGCTGTGGCGTTTAATGGAAAGTTACAAGATGTGTATACTCCTTTGACTACCAGCGGAACTCTTTCAATCATAACAAGTAAAAACAAAGAAGGTTTGGAAATTTTACGACATACCGCTTCTCATATTATGGCTCAAGCGGTCCAAAAATTATATCCGCATGCTCAGGTTACAATCGGACCTGTCGTGGAAAACGGATTTTATTATGATTTTGACGGTTTGGATATTAAATTGGAAGATTTGGCAACAATTGAAAAGAAAATGGCCGAAATTGTGGCTGCAGATTATCCGATTAGACGCAAAATGATGAAGCGTGATGAAGCGGAGGCTTTCTTTTTAAAACGTGGCGAAAAATATAAAGCTGAAATTATTCGCGATTTGCCGGCAGAAATTCAGGAAGTGTCTTTATATGAACAAGGCGATTATGTGGATTTGTGTCGCGGACCCCATTTGCCGTCCACCGGTAAATTAGGAAAAGCATTTAAATTGATGAAATTAGCAGGAGCCTATTGGCGGGGCGATAATAAAAATAAAATGTTGACCCGTATTTATGGAACGGCGTTTTTCAACGAGAAAGATTTAAAAGCTTATTTAACTATGTTAGAAGAAGCAGAAAAACGTGATCATCGGAAATTGGGACGCGAGATGGATTTATTCCATTTTGAAGAATATGCTCCGGGAGATGTTTTTTGGCATCCGCGCGGATGGACCTTCTTCCAAACATTAATTAACTATATGCGCAAACGTCAACAAGCAGCAGGTTATGTTGAAATTAACACACCGCAGATTATGGATAAATCTTTGTGGGAAACCTCTGGTCACTGGAATTGGTATCGCGAAAATATGTTCACAACGACAGTGGAAGAAAAAACATTCGCAATCAAACCAATGAATTGTCCAGGCGGTGTTTTAACATTTAAACAAGGAATTACCAGTTATCGGGATTTGCCGCAACGGATTGCCGAATTTGGGCGCGTGCATCGATATGAAGCATCAGGAGCTTTGCATGGGTTAATGCGTGTACGGGCGTTTACGCAAGATGATGCGCATATTTTTTGCACACCGGAGCAATTTAAAGAAGAATGCCAAAAAGTTGTTCGCTTTATGTTGGATATTTACAAAGATTTTGGATTGACGGATGTGAGTATTAAATTATCAACTCGTCCGGATGAACGTATTGGAACAGATGAAATTTGGGATATGCTGGAAAAAGGGTTGGCTGAAGCATTGACTGATATGGGGTATAAATATACCATTAATCCAGGTGATGGTGCATTTTATGGACCAAAATTGGATTTCAAATTGCATGATGCCATTGGGCGCGAATGGCAATTGGGAACATTGCAGGCGGATTTGAATTTGCCTGAACGTTTTGATGTTTCTTATATTGGCGAAGACGGACAAAAACATCGGCCAATTATGTTGCATCGGGCTTTGTTTGGTTCTTTGGAACGGTTTTCTGGCGTATTCATTGAGCATTGTGCGGGCCATTTCCCGTTCTGGTTAGCTCCCGTTCAAGTAATGGTTATGCCAATTACTTCAGAACAAGATGAATATGTAAAACAGATTGTTCATAAATTGCAAGTGGCCGGAATTCGGGCAGAATCCGATTTACGGAATGAAAAAATTGGTTATAAAATCAGGGAACATTCATTGAAAAAAATTCCAGTTTTATTAGTTGTTGGGAAAAAAGAACAAGCTGATCAAACAGTCACAATTCGTCAATTGGGATCTGAAAAACAAGAGGTTAAACCTTTGGCGGATGTTATTAAGCAATTTAAGTTTGATTCTCGTTTTCCAAGTGTTGAATATGAGGATTAAAAAGAAAACCGCCTCGTTTATGGGGCGGTTTTTATGAATACATTTTTTTCTTGAAAACTTTTCTTTTTTTTGGCATTCTATTCTTACTTCAAATAAGGAGAAACATCATGATATTGAAAAAAAATCAATCTGGTCGTTCTATGGTAGAAATGT
>CALXUD010000021.1 GCA_944391585.1 uncultured Alphaproteobacteria bacterium
TTATCTTTGTTTTTGTATATAAGAAGCAGTATACGAAGCAGCATACGGATGACGGGCAGATTTTATTTTTTGTGGATTTGAAAAGCCTTCAAAAATATATTTTTCCCGATACTGTCCGTCTTTTTCTTGTTCAATCAGTTGGATAGAGGCATTTGGCGGATTTTGAACGGAATCAAACCAATCAAAATCTTTGTGTAAAAAATCCATCATAAAAGCCCGAATGGTCGCTCCATGAGAAATGATAATCACATTTTCAATCGGATTTTCTTCATTTAACGCATCACGCCATAAAGTGTCTTTAAACGGTTTGACACGGCAATATAAATCAAACTGGCTTTCTCCTTCAGGCGGTTTTGCAAAGAACCAAGCCCCGTGTTGAGAATAGTTTTCCATCTTCGCAAAAGCGGTTGGATTTTTTTCCTGTCGCTCGGTACGTGTTAACCCGTCAAAAATACCAAAACGTTGCTCAATCAATAAAGGTTCTTGATAAATGCCTTGGATTAAATGACGACAGGGCGAAAAACCGGTTAGAAATTCATTTTTTGTTTGTATTGTTCTTAAATAAGGGGAATACCAAAGCCGAAATTTCTGCTTTAAAATGACGGGCTTTTGAATGCTTTCATTTTGGATAAAAGCCGCCAGTGCCATACCTGCTAAAACCGCTTGCTCTTTTCCGGCAGGTGTTAAAGGAATAACAGGATCCGGCAAATTACGATGTTTGGATAAATCCAAATTCCCTTCAGATTCCCCATGGCGAATTAAAAAAATGCGTTTTAATTTTTGTATCATGAAAATACTTTATCATAAAAAAAATGAAAAATCAAAAATTTGTTATTGAATTTAAAAGAAAATTTAGTATTCTATTTTTATAAATGAGGGAAAAATGCCGTTACGTATCATTGAGCCACATCCAAAATATATGGATACATTTGCTGCCGGATTAAAGGAAATCAAAGAACAGAAAACGCCTTATGATATTTCATTGGTTTGTCATTCTATTGAATTTATGGAAAAAGATTTTGAGGGATATTTTGACTTTTTATCTGCGCGTAAGTCTTTAAAACAACCGAAAGGTCGAGTTCCATCCTCTTCATTATGGTTGATGGACGGGGAACGTTTTGTTGGCATTTATGATATTCGGCATAATTTAAATGATTATTTGAAAAAAACGGGTGGACATATTGCTTATCAGATTATTCCATCTGCGCGAGGTAGGGGATATGTGAAACAAGGTCTTAAAATGGTTTTGGATTGGGCGCGGAAAAATTTGAGATTGGAAGCAGCCTTATTGTCTTGCCATCAGGAAAATCAAGCTTCTTATCGTGCGATGAAAGCTGTTATGTTGGAAATGGGAGGCATTGAACGAGCCGTGATTGATTTTGAAGGGCATCAGGAATGTTCTGTATGGATTTTGACCCAAAAAAGCAAAATAAATGAAGCAATTGTTCAAAAATTACGGAGGGAAAAATGTCTTTAGAGCCTCAAAAGAAAATTATTGGAGAACGGATTTATTTGGAAAAGTCGGAGCCCTCATTTAAGCTGGCACAAAAAATGTTTTCGGTTGTTGAACAAAATCGGGAACATGTTTTGTCGTGGCTTGATTGGGCTTTGCCTGAAAACACAAAAACAGCGGAAAATTTGTTTTGTTTTATGTTAAATAATGATGAAAATTTGAAAAAAGGAACGTGTTTTGATTATTTATTACATTTAAAATCAACAAATCAAATTATTAGAGGCTTGGCGTTTCCTGTTTAGATATTAAACGTCCGCATAAGATTGAAATCGGTTATTGGCAAGATCAAAAATTTTGCGGGTATGGTTATATACGAGAAGCTGTTCGGCTGATTGAAAATGAGTTGTATTGTTCGGATTATCATTCGTAATGATGTGGAAAACGAAAAATCCATTTATATGGCGAAAAAGTATTATCATGAGTGTATTAACATAAAAGATCGCTGGAATGAAGCGTTTAAAATGTATCGCGATATGCATCAATGGAGTAAAGTGCACTGATTTATCGGTTATTTTCTTTTAAAAACTGCTGAATGGATTTAACCAGATTTTTTTGCGGTTGTTTTCCAACCACTTTGTCCATATATGCACAGTGTTGAGCAATTTCCTGAAAGCGGGAAAAAGAACCGTTTGACCATTTGCGTTGGTAATTTGGAATGGCTTTTTTTGTGGCATAAGAACATAAATTATCCACAATTCTTTCTTTTTCCTCTTGATATATCGGGGGTGTTTTAAGTTTGTTCGGGTTAATGATTAAATCTTCAATTCCTAAGTGAATCATTTCATGAACAATGGTGTGGCTGATAAATGCTTTTTCTTTTAAGCCACTTCCGGTTCCCAAAAGAATATGGCCGGTATTTTCCTCATCCCGAAAATAACGTCCCCCAATTCCAAAAATATCCAAGTCAATTTGATAATGAGGTAAAATTTCAAATCCCCAAGACTCTTGCAATCGTTTCAATTTCGGGTAGCATGCTTGAACAACCGACAATTCATCAGAAATTAGCTTCATAAAGGGAATATAGCGTTTTTCATCATAGAGTTTTTTTGAAAAATCATCTTGATATTTTAAAGTAAAATCCGATTGGGATAAATGTCTATTTTGAACCATTTCGTGTATTATCGGATGTGGATAATTAAGAAAAAAATCTAACCGATTTGAACGATTATGCGCAATAAACCAATCCAATCGCCGGATGTTGTTCGCCAACATTTCAAATGCATCTTGTGGAGTGGGTAAGGGAATTTGAATATGAAACACTATGCAGCCTCTAAAATTTTAGCAATCATATATTCGTTATGCCAAACACCATTGATATAGGCACACTCCTTTTTCATCCCCTCTATTAAGAAGCCATGTTTTAAATAAAGAGCAATGGCGTTAACGTTTTGATGCCGAACGGTTCCTTCAATCCGATGCATTTTATGTTCTTTAGCGTATTGTTCCAACATCTCCATAAAATGATGGCCAAGTCCGTTATGATGATAAGCTTCCAGCATATGAACCCCAAAAGAGCACGTTTTATTCAGCCATGGATGATTGGGCTTGTGTGGATGAATAGAAAGTAATCCAACAACCTTATTACCCTCTAAAGCTAATTTCATCCAGCAATTTGAAATAGCTTTTTCAAATTCTTCTTGTGTTGGACGTGGTTTACCGGGATACTGATTGGTGAAAATGGTTTCTGTTGCCAGTTGTTCTAAATAAGCTTGAACGGCTTCATAATCGGATAGCTTTGGAAATCTTAACACAATTTCCCGTCCGTCTTTCAAGGAAAAATTTTCCATTATTTCCATAAAGTTCTCCTTTTAAATGGCATATATGAATTTTTGTATCAAGTTTTAAGATAGCTGTCAATACATTCATTGAAAAAATTGACAAATTTTGTGTTTTGTAATATAATATAAGCTTTGGAGAAAAAATGGTAAGCCCGATTCAATTTAAACAATAAGCTTTGGAGAAAAAATGGTAAGCCCGATTCAATTTAAACAAGAAGATGTAAAACACATAATTGAAGCTGTTGGTAAATTATGTCAGCAACAGTATGTTTTTGATGGATTATTATCTTCTGTCTCAGATGAAAAAATAAAAAGTGAAATTATTGATAAACAAAATAATTTTATTGTCCATTTTAATATCTCAGATAAGGAAAAAATATCAACATTGGGTGGAATTGATTTCGCAGAAAATGCTATTTTGCGTCTTGTGAAAAAAAAGGGGATTGATATTGATACAGCAACAAAGGATTTTATAGAATCATCAAATAAATGTGGTGTTTACTGTCTATATTTGGATTTTTATAAATGGAATATTGAAATTTGGGGCCCAAGAGGAATTCCGGCAAATCAATTTAGTGTTAATTTGGGGTGTGGGCTTTCTGTTGATTCTAATTTAAAAACATCGGAGCCAATTGAACAGATTTTATTAAATGACTCTTCTTTATCTTTTGAATTAGCTAAAAAGATTTTTATGTTGGAGGTTTATGCGGTTGCACAAAATGGAGAAAAAGAAATATCTCAAAAAGGGTATGATGATTTTCAATTAAAATTTGAACGGTTAATTTATACAGATCAATTACAGGATATTTTAAAACTTCCTTTCGTGCATTTAGTTGAGCATACACGGCAATTTTTAATTTCAATATTAATCAAAAATGATTGGGAAAAAATTGCCTCTAAAAAACAAGATGCAATGGAATTATTTAAGAAAAATAAAGAATTAATCTATAAAAAAGCAGAAGAATTTGGCTATATCCCAAATGCAGATAAGTTAATTAAGTATCAAAATATGAGAGATGAGTTGGAACATCCTATTCAATTAGAGCAAAAACATCTTTTTCCAACAGATACCCAAGAAATATGTAATGATTTTTCGGCTGTTTTAACCAGTTTATTACACGCGAAAAATTTAAAAATTGATTTTGTCCATCCAAATGAAACGGAAGAAGATGTGAAAAGACGCATTTCTCAAAAATACAATAAGAATTTTAATTTAATTTGGGAAATGGAAAGTGATTTTAGTATAAATGTTATTTCTGCATATCATTTAGTCAAAAAAATGGATTTATTTCACTCTATCAGTTCTCAATATCAATTTCCATTAAGTAATGGTAAAAAAATGAAAGAAATAGATAAATTGAACTATTTATCTCAGCAAGGATTGATGAAATCATCAGATGTGATTAATTTAGAAGGATATCTTAAGAATAGAAATAAAGTTTCACATGGTCAATCAAATTCTCAAATATATGAAGATATTGAAAAACAACGCAAAAAGATGAATTGTTTAATTGACAAAATTTTTATAAAACACCATCAAAAGAGCAGGGAATAGTTTTTCCTTTTTTGATAAAAAAATGATTTTAAATACTTTTTATGGGATAAAATAATGCCTTTTTCACTGTTGAGTTCAAAATCCTTTTATGTTTTGTTATGATTTTTTATTTTATTTATTTTTTTATAGTATTGAATAAATTTTTATCATGAAGATATTTTTTTCTTGCAATTTGCTTTTGTTTATGTATAATGGTCCAAATGATGACCTTGGGGGTATAGCTCAGCTGGGAGAGCGCTGCAATGGCATTGCAGAGGTCAGCGGTTCGATCCCGCTTACCTCCACCAATTAAAAACAGCCTTTATGGCTGTTTTTTTATGTTTGAACAAAGAATTTATTGAATCAATATTAAGTATAGAAGTTATTTCTTTTGAGAAGATATTTTATCCGTTTTTTGTTCAATGAAAAGTTTATAATTAATACATTTTTTAGGACAAACACTTACACATGTCATACAATTGATACAATTAGGATGGCGAACAAATTCATTACTTTCAATTTTAATATTCATCGGACATCTTTTATCACACAATTTACAATGAACACATTGAGAATTATCTCTGCTAATACCAAAAATTCTTAAGACACTTAACAATCCGTAACTGGCACCTTTTTGGCAAAAATAATTACAAAAGGGACGATCAATAAAAAGTGATAGTAGGATAAAAATTAAAAGAATTATTCCGGCAACGATTGTTAGATGGCCAGAAAATAAGCTTTTATTAAATGCGTGTCGCGCATTTAAAATAGCAAAAGAAATGCCTAAAATTCCAAGTGCATAAAAAACATAACGAGAAAGTTGTAAATATTTTTGAAATCTATCAGGGACTTGATATCTAGGTAGTTTAAAAAAGCGAGCTATTTTACTGGTCCAATCTTGTAAAGCACCAAAAGGGCATACCCAGCCACAAAAAAATACACCGGCAATTAAAATTGGTAAAAACAGGTATTTCCCAAATGGATTATAGTAAGGCATGAAGGAAATAAATAGACCCAGCATAAAAATTAATTGAACAATAAAACGTAAATCTTGAATATTTTTTCTAGAGAATTTCATAATATCCTTTGTTTGTTTATAGTCTATAAGATGAATATAAAAAAACAACATAAATTTATTTAATTGAGTCAATCATAAAACCAAGTATAAATGAATAAGATAAAATAAACAATAAATAAAAAAGGAAGTGTTTTATCCCTAGAATAATTTTGACGGCACTTAAATTTGTTATTTTTGTGGATGCTCCTGTTGTCATAAAGGCAATAACAGAGCCATTACTCATTCCTGAATGAATCCATGTTGCTAGTATTGGGATTGTTCCTCCTCCACAAATATATAATGGAATACTAGCTAAAATAGCAATAATAATATTAAATTGAGTATTTTTCCCAAGATAGTCAATTAATATATTTGTTGGAAGATATTTCGTAAATATGCTTGCTAAAAAAATTCCGATAAAAAAATAAGTTCCAGTTATTTTGATATTTTTTACAATATCTTTTAAATAAGTGATGAGTGTCGGTTGCTTGATTTTTTTTGATTTTTGGGATTGAAAATTAGAGAAATTAAAAAAGTTTTTATTTTTAAAAAATAATTGAATGAAAAGACCTGCCAAAATACCACATATTAAACAAGAAAAAATACGCAATAAGACAATCTCATACCCTAAAGCAGTTGTGTAGATGATTAATTGTGGATTTAATAAGATAGAACTAACCATAAAAGCAGCTAAGAAATCTTCTCGTATTCCTTTTTCCGCAAAAGAAGCTATAATCGGTATAGTCCCATACATACAAACAGGAGATAAAATTCCACAAATACTTGCAATAAAAAGCCCTATAATATCCCATTTTTTATTTTGAAATTTTATAAAAAAATTATGAATTTTATCTTTTACAAATACAGAAACAGCAGAGCCAATAAAAATACCTAATATCCAATAAGGAAAAAGGAATACAATTTGTCCCCATAAAATGGAAAAAAAAGACATCTAATCATTTATCCAAATCAATCAAATCATATTGATCTGTTCCCATGCCTAATTCTTTCATTGCAGAAAGTTGACGCAATCCTTCTCGACTTTCAATGCGTTCTTTTAAATCATGACTTTCATTCTCGGGAAGTTGATAAACAAGATCTACAGAAGCTTGATCAATAGCTAATAAATCCGTTGAAGCCAAAATCCCTATATCTCGTGCTTTAACAGGAGCGGCAGAGGTTCCTGCACAATCACAATCTACAGACATATTGCGTAAGACATTGATATAAACGATTTTTTCTCCAAAATGATCAAGTGTCGCTTTAGCAGAATCAGCCATATTTTCCATAAAACGTTTTCCGTTGATTGACCATTGATCTTTACCAGGATCTGTGTGAATCATTTTTTTTCCGATTTTCCCATCTGCATTTCCAATGGCAATATTCTTCATAGAGCCGCCGAACCCACCCATTGTATGTCCTTTAAAATGTGTCAAAACAATCATGCTATCATAATTGAGCAAATGTTTGCCAACCGACATTTCTTTAAAATGTAAGCCGTTTTTAATAGGAATCATAACAGCACCATCTTCATCCATAATATCAACAGGTGAAAATGTCCATCCATTTGTTTTTAAAGTTTCACGATGACCTTCCGTAGTTTGTCGAGGACTGTCATAATAAACATTTGTTTCAACTAAAGTGCTATTAGGAACATCTTCAATCAAAGCTTTGACCATAGGAATGGGGAGAATATTTGGACCATTTGGTTCTCCAGAGTGCCATTTTACGGCAACTTTTCCATCAATATTTTTATTAATTTGATGATATACTTTAAGTAGTCCTTCCGGACTTATATCCCTTGTAAAATAGACAGCAGCTTTTTCAGCAGCTTGTGTTTGAAATGTCATCATACAGACTCCTATAAATGCAGATATTAATTTTTTCATTTAATACTCCTTTTTCTTTTTATTTTAAAGAAAATTTTTTTGTGTTCAAGTAATTTTTGTTTGTCAGGAAGATATATATGTCTTATACTTATGTTATGACAGATTACACAATAGATGATTTTTTGGGCGGAAAGATCCGTTTGAAACAGCCTAAAATCGGTTTGCGTGCGACATCAGATGCCGTTTTACTCTCAGCCGTGTGCTATCCTAAAAAGGGGGAAACGGTTTTAGATGTTGGATGTGGGACAGGTGTTGTTGCTTTATGTATTGGAGCAGGGCAACCAGAAGTTTCCCTGACCGGTATAGAAATTCAATCTGATTTGGCACAGTTAGCGGAGGAAAATGCACTTTTAAACAATTTACAACTTAAAGTTGTGAAATCTGATATTCGTCAAAAAGCCCTTTTAAAAGATTGTTTTTTTCATCATATTCTCACAAATCCGCCATTTTATACGGAAGATCCTAAACGGCAAAATGAAAGTCAAGAAATTGCTTATAAAGAGCAAATTCCTTTAAAAGAATGGATTTTGTTTTGTTTGAAACACTTGCGTCCGAAAGGAACTTTTTCCATTATTCATCGGGTGGATGCCGTGCCGGAAATCCTTTCTGTCTTGCAAGAAAAATTGGGCGCTTTAACCTTAATCCCCATTTGGCCTAAAGAGAAAGCTCAACCTAAGCGTGTTATTATTCAAGGGGTTTTAGGATCTAAAAAACCGTTTCGGATTCATCCGGGAATTGTTTTGCACCATGCAGATAACACGCGTACGGAAATGGCAGAAGCCATTATGCGTCAAGGTGAAAAAATCTTTCTTTAATTACATTTTATTCGGCACTTTTAAGCCCAATAAATCAGCCATTTTTAAGCTGATATGTAAAGCATATTTTGTTAATGCCAAGCGTGATTGTTGAATCTCTTCAGCGCTTCCTTTGATCGAGCAATCATGATAAAACAGATTAAAATCTTGACACAGTTTATATAAATAATCGGCAATCACGTGCGGTGCTCGATTATCATAAGCTGTTTGGACAGCTTCTGGTAAAGCGAATAAACGCAATAACAGATTCCGTTCTGCTGGCATTGTGAGAACAATTTTGTCCGCTGCGGATAATTCGGCTGATACGTTCATTTTCTCTAAAACAGATTTCATGCGCACCATTGCGTATAAAAGGTAAGGGCCTGTTTTCCCTTCGGTAGAGGTCATTTTATCCGGATCAAAGATATAATTTTTGATTTTATCATTGGCTAAATCAATGAATTTTAAGGCTGAAATACCAACAATTTTGGAAATTTCTTTTTTTTCATCATCCGTTAAATCACGACCTATTTCGCCGGCGTCCATTTTTTTTCGAGCGGCTTCTTCCGCCATTTCAATAACCGAACGTAAACTGGCAACCCCGCCATCACGTGTTTTATATGGTTTATTATCCGCTCCTGTAATTGTGCCGAATCCTTGAAATTCAAAATGCACATTGGGAGCCATACCGTCTTTTTGAGCAACAGCAAAAACCTGAGAAAAATGTAATCCTTGACGCAAATCAGTGAAATAAATGATTTCATTCGGTTGAAAAACTTCTACCCGTTCTTCAATTGTGGCTAAATCAGTTGTGGCATACATCATAGCCCCGGCAGAATTGACCAAAATAGCCGGGGGTGTATCTCCTTCCATCGGAACAACAATCGCTCCGTCATCCAAAACGGCTAAGCCTTTTTCTTTCATGCGTTCAACCATTTGAATGCCTCGCTCATTTTCGCGACTTTCACCCCACCATAAATCAAAATGAATGCCTAATGTATCAAAAATTTCTTTATCATCTGCAACGGTGATCTCCACAAAACGCTTCCATAAATCATAATATCCTTTATGTCCGGTTTGCAAAAGGCGCGTAGCTTCTTTAGCTTCAGCCATATAAGTTTCATCCGCTTTTGCTTTGGCACTGGCTGTTGGATAAGCCTCAGCAACATCTTTAATGGTGAAAGGAATTTGATATCCTTCGTCAGAAACATAATCCGCTTTAAAGTAGGGCATATCGGGATAGGTGTGTTTTAATTCCGTAATGACCAGGCCCATCGGGCGTCCCCAGTCGCCTAAATGCGCATCTCCGATTGTTTCATCTCCGGCAAATGCCATAATGCGACGCACAGAGTCCCCAATGTTTGCCGGTCGTAAATGTCCGATATGTAAAGCTTTTCCAACATTTGGTCCGCCATAATCAAGAACGACTTTTTTTGGTTTATCAGCGCGCTCATATCCACCTTTGGGGGTTGATAAAATCGGATAAGCCAAATGAGCCAACGCCTCATCGGCAATTGTCATATTAATGAAGCCAGGTCCGTCCACAGAAACAGTTTTAAAAAATGAATCTTTTTTTAATTCATCGGCAATTTTGGAGGCAATTTCCCGCGGATTTTTCTTTTCTTTTTTAGCCAATGGCAATGCGCCATTGGATTGATAATCACTCATATCCGGACGGTCCGATACTTTAACTAAAATATCAGCATTAGTAAATCCTGCCACATCAAAAGCATTTTGAACCCGTTTTTTGACTTCGCTCATTAAATTCATGTGTATATCCTTTTTGTTTGAATGCACATAAATTATCAGAAAATAAGTGAAAAATCAATATATTTTTAGATTAAAGAAAGTGGAAATTGCTCGATAATTTGATAATATTTTCCTTCGCCATTTTCTTTAGCAATGCTTTGAAAAAGTGAAAAATGATCCACTAAAAAAGGTTTTGTGTGGAATAAATTATTAGCAGAAATATATTTAAAAGTTTCGTTTATATCAGTGCCGTTTAATTTCGCCAAAGTCACATGTGGAACGAACTTATATTTATCCGTGTTTTTAATGCCGGCTTTTTTAAGGGTGTTTTCTACTTTTTTATTAAGTTCTTTTAAAGTATCATCTTGTTCTACTCCTACCCATAAATGGTGAGGAATTTCGCCGATGGCAAAATAGCCGATTTCTTTTAAGGAAAGGTTAAAAGCAGGAAAACGAATGGAACGTAATTCTTGAATCACGTCATTTGCTTTATCTTCCGGAATATTGCCAATAAAATAAAGTGTTAAGTGTAATTTTTCTTTTTCTTGCCATTTAGCATTTTCTAAACCTCCTCGTAAAGAGTAAACATGTTCGGCAATTTCTTTTGGCAAGTCTAATCCGACGAATAAACGAATCATAAAAATCTCCTTTTCAAAAAGTTATTTTTATTATATAATACAAAAAATTAAAAAGGAATTAAAAATGACAAAATTAACAGTTTTAGAGGTGCCTCATCCCATTTTATCTCAAAAAGCAGAACCGGTAGCGGTTATTGATGCCTCTATTCAAAAGATTTTAACAGATATGTTGGAAACAATGTATTTATCAAATGGAGTTGGTTTGGCGGGTAATCAGGTTGGATTATTGAAACGATTGGTTGTGATTGATGTGGCCGGAGAAGGGGAAAAGCCAGATCCGATTAAAATGGTTAATCCCGTTATTGTTGAACGTTCTGAAAAAACAGTGTGCCATAACGAGGGATGCTTGTCTGTTCCGCGTCAATATGCAGATGTAGAGCGAAACGAAACGGTTACCGTACGTTATTTTGATGAAAATGGTGTTGAGTGTGAACGTTTTGCCGATGGGTTATTGGCCATTTGTATTCAACATGAATTGGATCATTTGGATGGTATTTTATTTATTGACCATTTATCGCAATTAAAGCGTTCGCTTCTTCTTAAAAAGTTGGAAAAACGCCGTAAGAAAGAAGCAAAAGAAAAGGGAACAGAATGAAAGTTATTTTTATGGGAACGCCGGATTTTTCCGTGCCTGTTTTAGAAGCGTTAACTAAACATCACGAAGTTGTTTGTGTGTATTGTCAGCCACCACGACCGGCCGGTAAAGGGATGAAACTACGCCCCAGCCCGGTGCAAATAAAAGCTGAAAGCTTGGGAATCCCCGTGCGATGCCCTAAATCATTAAAATCAAGTGAAGAACAACAGGCCTTTGCCGATTTGAAGGCTGATGTCGGTGTGGTTTGTGCTTATGGCTTAATTTTGCCGCAAGCTGTTTTGGATGCGCCAAAATTGGGATGTATTAACGTGCATGCGTCTTTATTGCCGCGTTGGCGCGGGGCTGCTCCCATTCAACGAGCGATTGAAGCCGGTGATACTGTTTCCGGTGTGACAATTATGCAGATGGATGCCGGATTGGATACCGGAGCTATGTTGTTAAAAGGCGAAATCCCAATTACATCGCAAACAACAGCCGGCATGTTGCATGATCAATTATCTGATTTAGGGGCTCAATTGATTCTGCGTGTTTTAGAACATATTCCAACGCCACAACCTCAACCGAAAATCGGCATAACTTATGCCCAAAAAATTCAAAAATCCGAAGCGTTAATCAATTGGAATTTGCCAGCGGATGTGATTGAGCGAAAAATCCGCGCTTTTGCACCTTTCCCAGGGGCTTATTTTATTTGTCGCGGAGAACGAATTAAGGTGTTCGAAGCTAATATTGAACAACCGACAGATAGCTCTATCATGCATGGTGTTGTTTTAGATGATAATCTGTTGGTTGGCTGTGGTGCCGGAACGGCATTGCGTTTAAAATTTGTTCAGCGGGAAGGAAAACGACCAGCTTCCGCTGCCGATTTTTTAAATGGTTTTGAACTCAAAAAAGGGGCTTTACTTGCGGTATAAGCTGACATTGGAATATGACGGAACGCCTTTTGTCGGTTGGCAGGTGCAGAATAATGGTGTTTCTGTGCAACAGGTTTTAGAAAAAGCTTTATTAACCTGCACAAAGGAGCAAACGCTTGTTTATGGAACAGGGCGGACAGATGCCGGTGTTCATGCGTTGGATTATGTGGCGCATTTTGATTTAAAAGAAGAATGTGATTCTTATAAATTGTGCGCTTCTTTAAATGCCCTAGTGCGTCCTTATCCAATTGCGATAAAGAAAGTTGAGCGCGTTTCGGATGATTTTCATGCCCGTTTTTCAGCAAGGCAGCGCTCTTATATTTATAAAATTCAAAATACGCGTTGGCCGGCGGTGTTAAATATGAATAGAGTTTGGCAGTATAGTTTGCCGTTGAATGTGGATAAAATGAATGAAGCCGCTTCTTTGTTATTGGGGAAACATGATTTTTCCACATTTCGGGATTCACAATGCCAAGCTAAATCTCCCGTAAAAACGTTAGATGAAATTCGTTTGTGGCGAGAAGAAGATATAATTTATATGCGAGTTGCAGCACGTTCATTTTTACATCACCAGGTGCGTAATATCATTGGAACACTGACATTGGTAGGAAAAGGAAAGTGGACACGGGATGATTTTCGCCAAGCGTTAGAGGCGTGTGACCGCACTAAAGGCGGACCGACAGCACCAGCCATGGGACTTTATTTTGAAAAAGTTATGTACTAGGCTAAATTTTTTAATTTTTCAATAAATGGTTTGTCGGCCGGACAAAATTCATAGTTATCCAACTCTGGAATAGATACCCATTTATAATCCATGTGTTCAGTCGGCTCCATTTTTTCATCGGCACAAGTACACCAAAAAGCGTTTAAATGAAACTCTCCTTTTTCTGGATAAGTATAAGTAAAATCCATGAATTTTTCACCCACAGTGATTTCTTTGCCGAATTCTTCCATCAATTCTCTTGCAACACATTCTTGTAATGTTTCGCCTGCTTCTTGTTTGCCACCGGGAAATTCCCACATGCCTCCCATATGTTTAGCGATGTTGCGTTGAGCAATAAAGATTTTTTTATTGCATACTAAAATAGCCATTGAAATTTCAATCATGTTTTTCTCCTTTAAGTTTTATTTTAGCAAATAAAAATTGAAAGTCAATTTTTAAAATGTTATATTTCTAAAAAAAGAAAGGAAAATTAATGAATTCAAAACAACCGATTGAAATTTGTTTAACACCGGATGAAAATTATATGCAACATGCCGGCGTTTTAATTGCTTCTATCTTAAAAAACGCAGATAAGGGTGAAAAAATCAATTTTTATATTTTTGATGATGATTCCATTTTATCGGCGACAAAGGAAAAGATGAAATTTGCGGAAGAATTAGCGCGTCAAAGAGATATTCAAATAAATTTAACTTATCTTCCGATTAACGTTGGTTCTTTATTTAACGGTGTACCGTTGGCGGGACATTTATCTGTTGCAACTTGTTATCGGTTATTGGCTGCTCAATTATTACCGCATTTATCTCGTGTTCTTTATTTGGATTCGGATATGCTTGTCTTATCCTCTTTGCGCCCATTGTGGGAAATGGATTTGGAAGGAAATTTGGTTGCTATGGTGGCGGATAGTAATTATCTCGCGTTGAATCAGAAATACGGTTTTAAAGAGGGCGAATTCTATTGTAATGACGGGATGCTTTTGTTTGATTTAACGCTTTTCAGAAAAGGGGATTATTTAAATAAGGTCATTCAAGCAATTCAAATCTATCAAGATCAAATTACGTTAGGACTTCAAGATGTTAATAACCTGGTTTTTCGGGGATCTATTAAGTATTTGGATTATGATTGGAATTTACAGGAAACAAGTAAAACATTTAAAAAATTAAAATGGAATCAAAAATTACTAGATGCCTGTCATCGTCAACCTCACATTATTCATTACATAACAGCTGAAAAACCTTGGAATCCAAGGGCTAGACGTTTTTCTAAAACACATTATTATTTTGATTATTTGAAATTAACACCTTGGAAAAATTACGTATGGACTTATTGGTTTAAACGCATTGTTTTTTATTATTTTTTAGACAATATTCTTGAAATTCATCAAGATAACAGTCTATTTTATATTAAAATTTTTAAAATCAGAGTTTTTAAGAAAATAAAACAGATCAAATGAATTTAGGGCGATTATTTTGGGCATTTGTGCAGTTAGGAACTCTTGCTTTCGGAGGGGGATATACCATTATTGTAATCGCGGAACGCTTGTTTGTTCAAAAACTAAAATGGTTAACGGAAAAAGAACTGATGGACTATTTGGCAATGAGTCAATCATTATCCGGCATTATTGCCTTGAATTTTTCGGGATTTATTGGGTATAAACAAGCAGGTCCTTTAGGGGC
>CALXUD010000022.1 GCA_944391585.1 uncultured Alphaproteobacteria bacterium
AATCCAATTTATCAATGTCGTTCAACAACCGTTCGGCATAAGCGGTGATTTTCAATTTCCATTGGCGAATGGGCTTACGAATTACTTCATCGCCGGTTTCTACATATTTACCGTCTTTAACTTCTTCATTTGCTAAAACTGTTCCTAATTTTGGGCACCAATTAACCGGTGTAAACTCCTCATAAGCCAATCCGCGATCAAATAAAATTTTAAAAATATACTGCGTCCATTTGTAATATGACGGATCGGTTGTATTAATTTCTCTATCCCAATCATAGGATAATCCCATTTTTTTCAGCTGATCACGGAAAATAGCCGTATTCTGTTTTGTCACCTCTGCCGGATGCATTCCCGTACGTTCGGCATACCGTTCCGCCGGCAATCCAAAAGCATCCCAGCCCATTGGATGCAACACATTAAACCCTTTCATCCGTTTATAACGGGAAACAATATCCGAAATTGTATAATTTTCAGCATGTCCTACATGCAGACCGGCCCCAGACGGATATGGAAACATATCCAAAGCATAGTATTTTGGTTTACTCGAGTCTATTTCAACATGAAATGTTTTATTTTCATCCCAATATTTTTGCCATTTTTGTTCTATTTCCTGATGGTTGTATTCGCTCATTTGATTTTCCTTTTATTTTTTGATAATGAATAGGGGCATTTTACCTTATTCAAACTTTAAGTTCAAGTTTTTTTAAAATCTTTATTGACAAACAACGGACAAATGAGTATATTGACGCAATCACAGAAACGGGATATCAAATAACTATCTGATATTAAAAGATATTTTGATTGAACACCTTTCGGATATAGTATTGATTTTGAAAAAGAGGAGATAAGATTTTTATCTCTGAAAAGGTCTTTTTTTGTTTATGATTTGCTTTTTTTTAAATTTATGCTATAATTAACTAATTGTTAACTTTTGGAGATAAAAATGTCGATAGATACCATCTATGCGAGTGTGGGTAAAGTTTTTCATAAAATTCGGGAAAAGGCTCAAGGAAAAGAGCGTCGCGTTTTTTTGAAAATTAAAGAAATTGTTGTGAACCACCCTAAAAAATGGGTTATCCGTAATGAAGGTGGCGATTATTTAACACTCAATAAAAAACAATGTCCCTCACCAGCCGTGTTATTAAAAACGCGTACCACACCGGTAGCAACCGTTCGTGGAACAAAAATTATTGCACTTAATTTGGAAAACGGTTTAGATTTGATGAAAATTCCTGTCAATGCAACTAAAATTTCTCGTTCCAAAACAACGAAATTTGTTGAAAAAGAACATGCTCATTCACGAAATTAAGGAGAGGTTAACTTGTTGGATAATATCATTTATAAATGTTTAAAAATCACCCGTTATGGGAAAGAAATCGTTTATAATACAATTGCGAGAATAAAACGAGAAAATAAGCGCTATTATTTCAGAACTATTCAACGAGCTCCAACGGGAGATCCGCAAAAATGGTACATTCAAACAAGAGGATTGTTTGAAAACAAACGAATTATTTTTTCAAAGGATAAATACCCAATTATGCCCGAAATATTTTTCTCTCATTCCATTGAAGGGGCTTTTATTGATTTTATTACTCAAGAAAATAGATTTACTTCTGTTAAAATCAATTCGCTTGATTTTTTACAGGCAGTTAAAGATTATAACACCGGCGTTCAAACAAAACGCCGTCCAATAAAAATTAAACATAAATTTAAAAGTAAATATTATCCCATTCAACGAGAAATCATTGTCAAAAAATATGAATAAAAGAAGTTCTACAAAGTTTTTTTAACATATAGAACAAATTATTTCCAAGTGTGAATACTTAAAATCTTTTTTGATCCACAATATATTTTTAAATGTTCCGGCTCTTTCTTGATATAGAAAAAAGGTTTTCTCGTTTTTTTAATACGATCTATTTGTTTCCCGATATTACCTTTTCTAAGGACAAAACAAATTTGAGCCATTGCATCATATGAGTACGTCTGATCGATATCCTTTAATGCATAATCATAACCATAATCCTGTAATTCTATTTTTATAATTTGAGCATTTGGCAAAGATCTTACCAAATCCAATACATTTACTGAAACAGGAGACCAACTCTTCTCTTTATACATTGTAAAAGTATGTTTGTGATCTGTATTATAAATAGAGGGCCAATGCCCTTGTTCATACAAATCCTCTTCAGGAACGGTAACATATAAATATCCTCCATCCTTAACTAATTTCCACCATTCTTTTAAAGCAGCATAAGGATCATGCATATGTTCCAAACAATGCGATGAAAAAACAAAGTCAAATTGCTCTTTGACATAATCCGTAATATGATTTGCATCTCCATCATTTTGATCAAAACGTTTCACATGGGGGAAAATAGGATCCGGTCCGCAGCCGATATCTATCCCTTTTCCTTTAAAAATCGCTTTTTCTAATTGACCAAATAAATCTTTCGTTTTAGTTGCTTCAGCTGCCATTTTAATATCCCTCCGAAAATTAAACATAGTTATGGCAATAAAAAAAACAAGAGGATAATTCACAAAATCTTTATAAGTTTTTACTTAAATTAAATAAACCTATTTCTATGCTTGTTAATGTAAACATAAATTGCTCATCTCTTTTTTTTCTTAACAAAAAAACCACCCAAACGGGTGGACTTTTTATGGTGCCGGTTGTCGGACTCGAACTGACGACCTGATGATTACAAATCAACTGCTCTACCAACTGAGCTAAACCGGCACGATCGAATGACTTATACACGAATATAAAATAAAATGCAAGTATTTTTTTTGCTTATCTTATTTTTTATCTTATGGTATAATAATAGTAAGTTCATAGGAGCAGTAAAATGGCTATTCATTTAACAAAAATAGAACGCAAAGATGCAATGAGTTATCTAAAATCATTCCGTAAAGACAAGGAACGGGGAGAATTTAGGAATAAAATTGGTCGGATTTTTTGGCCAGTTATGAATCGTTTAATTACTTATGGCATCCCTACACTTGCGGCTTTAGGAATTGCAGGAGGAGCTGCCATTGTACCGGCTGTTGCAATTGCCGCTACGGTATGGGGTGGGGGAAAATATATTACTAAAGGCTTATCTCTAAACCTGCAAAATATAGCCTTACAAAATGCTTCTGTTTTAGGACATCAAATGGTACGCGATAAAATACCGGTTGAAACGAGAAAATATATTATGGAGCAATATTTAAATAAGGCTGGTGCTTGGGTGTTTAATAAACAATATTTAAAACAAAATCCAACAGCAATTGATTCTTTAAAAGATGGTAAACCCGTTCAAGGAATGAGACATTTTATCACTATGTTAGAACGAAACAGTAATCAGTTAGTGAATACTGCTCAAAAAAATGGAAAAACGATTCGTTTTACTGACCGTTTAAAAATGTATCAAAAAACATTTGAAGATTATAAGCGTCCTGCAAAACAATTCTCTTATCCGATTCAAAACAATCAAAAAAATACTATTTCCCAACAACCTCAAATGACAGGAAATAAATTAGACCCTCGTCTATTGCAGCAATTAAAATCTAAAGGCCCATCATCAATTTAATATCATCCGATAAACAATCAATTCTCAAAAGAGATCAAATACTAAAATTAACTGATTTAATATTAATTATTTTTTTTATATTTTGAAAATATCTTGACAACACATATTTGTCAACTTAAAATTGTTATTGTGTAAAAAAAACAATCGGAGGTTTCATGAAAAAATTAAGTATAAAAAAAAATATAGCATTTGAAACATCAGCTCTGCCTTGTTCTTGCTATGGTTCTTGCAGCTGGGATTCTCCCACGGCAAAAAAAATTACCTCATCAGTAAAACAAGTTTATAAAAAGATGCTTCAGAAAGAGAAACAAATGGTTTAAACTGATAAGGAAGCTGCTCCTAACAGAGCAGCTTTTGCTCTATGAGATTTCATTTTTTTTATTCAAAATATATTGAGGAGCTTTATTTAATTCGCCTTTTTCAAGACGAAGATCCTTTAGGTCTTAAAAACAGAGCTGCGCAACTTTCTTTCCCTTATGATTTAGCTTTATCCATACATCAAGAAGAAATGATAAAGTGGCGATCACATTTACGACAGGAAATCAACGAACAATATAAAAAACATCAGGAAAAAATAGAAAATTCTATTTTATTTTCTAAGATTTATTGGGAAAAAAATGAACAAAAATGGCTCCCTCCTCTTGAACAAGTTTTAAGAAAAAAAATTCCAGATTATCACATTTTATTATCCCAATATGGCATGGGAATATCTGATTGGTACGGGACAAATATCTCCATTCCAGCGGCTTTTTCTACAAAAAAAAATGAAAGAGAGCATATTTATGCATTATTGTATGAAGTTTTACTTTCTCAAATATTTATAAAAATCCGAACTCAATACTCCGAAAATATACTGACCGATAGAGAAGTTTGGAAATTATCTGAATTATCTACTTTTACGATTTTACATAATACATTCAATTGTTTTTTTGATAAAGAAAAAACATTTTATGTAGAAGTAGATAATCTATTAGAAAAGGGACAACTTTTATATTTAGAAAACCAAGATATTGATATTTTTTTAAAAAATTTAATTTCTTTAATAAAGGGGAAATATGCTCTCTAAATTCGCACATAAAGTATATGTTGGACATCAAATGTATGTTATTTTTAATAGCATATTATTTGAACCAATTCTTTTACCTAAAGAAAAAGTTGAAAAAATTTGGAAAAATCAACTAAATGCGTTAACTTCATCGGAATTAGAGATTTTAAACGGAACCGGTATATTAATTGTAAACCCTTTTCAAGATAAAAAAGTGGAAGAAATTATTAAAAATAGTATTAACAATAAAAAAGATGAAATCAACTTATTATATATTATTCCTTATAGTGGTTGCAACTTGTGTTGTAAATATTGTTTTATTGGACAAATTCCTAATGAAACAGCAATATCAATGGACTTAAAAACGGCTGAGAACAGTCTGAATTTTTTCATTAAACATTTACGCAAAACAAATCAAAAAAAGGGGAAAATAATTTTTTATGGTGGAGAACCAACAATGGGATTTGACATTATCAAATATATGGTTTTAAAAGCAAAAAAAATAAATTTTCCAATTCTTTTCTCCATAATTACAAATGCGACAACATTAACTGAAGAAATGATATCATTTTGTAAAAATAATCAATTATCTATCGGTATTTCTTTAGATGGCCCAAAAGAAAAAAACGATATAAACCGTCTTTTCAAAAATCAAAAAAAAAGTGTATATGATACCGTGTTAAAAAAAATAGAATTATTAAAGAAAAATTCTGTTGAATTTGGTTTATCTGTCACTTTATCTGAAAATTTATTAGAGGATAAAACCTTTTTTAACTGGCTAAAAAATATGGAAACCAAAAATATTAACTTTAATTTGTTGCATTATACATCCCCTAATAATAATTGGAAAAAATACTATAAAAAAGCTTCTCGGTTTTTATTTAAAGCATATGATATTTTATCACCATTAGGCATAAAAGATGATAGAATTTTCAGAAAAATAAGAGCATTTTCCGGAGAAAATTTAAAATTTAACGATTGTAATGCAGTAGGAGCTCAACAATTAACAATAAAACCAAATGGAGATATCACAATTTGTCATGGTTATTGGAATACAGCGCGTGAAGTTATTGGAAATGTAAATAAGAAAAATTTACAAATAGAAAATCTCTTTAAAAATAAAACATATCAAAAATGGAAACACAATTTAACAATAAATAAAAATAAATGTTTAAAATGCCCTGCCCTCTACATTTGTGGAACAGGATGCCCAAAACAATCAGAAGATTTATTTGGTTCTCAATACGAAATAGATCGAGCTTTTTGCATTCATTCAAAATATACACTAAGAGAATTATTAAAAAGAAGTATAAAAAGTAATTTAATTTAAAAAAATTACAATCCCATCATCAATTTGACGTCATCCGATAACCGGTCAATTGTCCACGGGGGATCAAATGTCAAGCGCACAGTGACTTTACCAACGCCGGGGACAGATGAAACCGCATGTGCGGCAATGGAGGGCATTTCTCCCGCAATCGGACACATAGGTGAAGTTAACGTCATTAAAACAGACACATCCCCATTCGGCTGCTGCGTGATGTCATAAATCAAGCCCAATTCATACACATTCAGCATCAATTCCGGGTCTTGAACAGCTTTGAGAGCAGAAATAATATCTTCTTTTGAAGCTAAAGCAACACCAGCCGGTAACGGCTTTCCCACGGTTGCCGTATAATCCGGTGTCGGAATATCGCTTGAGACATCCGCTATTTTTTCATTCGGATCAGGCAATGCCATTTTTTCCAAGTCTTCCGATTTTAAATCCATGATTACATTCCATTAAACAATGATAAAGCTTTTTTTAAAGCTTGCACAAAAATTTGAATATCTTCCGGTGTATTATACAAGCCCAAAGAAACTCGCAATGAAACTGATTGATGGAAACAGCGATGAATCGGCATGGCGCAATGATGTCCCACGCGCACACAAATGTTTTGTCTCGAAAGAATAACCGCTAAGTCAGATGGATGCAAATTTTTGATCGAAAAAGAAACGATACCGGATTTTAATAAGGGATCACCCAAAATTTGAATGTTAGGAATCTGGCACAATTCTTCAACCAACTGTTGAGTCAATGCTTGTTCATACGCAGCAATTTTCGTCATGCCGATTTTAGACACGAATTTTAGTGCCGCTGCCAATCCAATCGTCTCTACAATCGGAGGTGTTCCCGCTTCCAATCTGGCCGGCACAGAGGCAAACGTTGTTTTTTCAACACTGACTTCTTTAATCATATCACCACCGAATTGGTAAGGAGGCAAAGACTCTAACGCCTCTTTTTTTCCATATAGCACACCAATGCCGGTTGGACCATAAATTTTATGTCCCGAAAAAATAAAATAATCACAATCTAATTCGGAAATATTAACAGGTAAATGCGCCACACTTTGCGCACCGTCTACCAAAACTTTCGCACCAACGGCATGCGCTTGTTGTACAATTTCTACAATCGGATTCACAACACCCAGCACATTGGATAAATGCGTTATAGCCACCATTTTTGTATTTGGCGTTAATTGAGCTTTAAAATCATCCATATCCAATTGACCGCTTGGCAAAACATTCACGACTTTAAACGTGGCACCGGAACGCAAGCAGGCTTGTTGCCAGGGCACAAATACGGCATGATGTTCCGCCAAAGAAACTAAAACCTCATCTCCCGGTTTTAAAAATTGAGCAAAACCACTGGCTACTAAATTAGAAGATTCTGTTGCCCCTTTAGTAAACACAATACAATCCGGTGTTGTATGGATAAAATCCGCCACCGTTTGGCGCGCCTGCTCATATTGCTCAGTCGCCGCCACAGCAATTTGACAATTTCCACGATGCACGTTTGAATAAATGGTTTTATAAAATGTATCCATTGCCTCCAACACAACATCTGGTTTTTGCGTTGAAGCTGCCGAATCCAAATAAATCAACTTTTGATTTGCAAAAATAGGAAAATCCGCTTTATACATGTTCCGCCATCCATTGTTCTATATAAGGCATCCACATTTCAGGTGTCAAGTCCATTATAAATGCCTGAACCAACAAATGATATGCCTGCGTTTCATCAATACCACGGCTCATTAAATAAAACAATTGTTTTTCATCCAACGCAGCAATGGCCGAACCATGTGCACATTTTACATCATCCGCAAAAATTTCCAATTCCGGTGTCGCCCGCACCAATGCTTTATCCGATAGCAATAACGCTCGATGATTTTGAGCGCCCTCACATTTTTGACTTTCAGTTGGTATCCGAATAATGCCTTTAAAATCCATGTGCGCCCTATCCGTTAAAACACCTTTGATTTTTTGTTCCGAGAATGTTTTTGGAGCATTATGCACGATATTCAAATTGAGTACCGAGTGCGTTTCATCCGCTGCTAAATAAACCGCTTGAACCGCGCATTTAGCATCAGCTCCCATCAATGAAACAGATAAATCAATAGTACCGTCAAATTGCAACAAATGTGCTTCAAAAGAGCATCCGGCGGGTACGGAAATTGAAACCGGTTCATTCAAAGAACGAACGGATAATTCTCCATCAAATCCCATTAACGCTAAATTATTTATAGCACTCATAACCCTTTTCTTCCAATTTTAAAGCCAACGATTTATCACCGGATTCCACAATTTTACCATCTACCATAATGTGAATAAAATCCGGCTCTATATACTCTAACAATCGTTGATAATGCGTAATCAGTAAAAAGGAACGATTAGGTTCCCGCAATACATTAACGCCAGCTGACAATAAGCGCAGAGCATCAATATCTAGCCCCGAATCCATTTCATCCAAAATACAAAAATCCGGCTCCAAAAATGCCATTTGGAATACTTCCATTTTCTTTTTTTCGCCACCTGAAAAACCAACATTGACAGGGCGTTTCAACATTTCCGCAGAAACATTTAAAGCTTTAGCGCGCGTATTTAGCCGTTTCATAAAACCAACCGCATCTAATGGTTCTTTCTTCAAAAATTGATATTTGGCATTTAATGCCGTTTTTAAAAATACTGCCGTTGATACACCCGGAATTTCCGTCGGATATTGGAATAGAAGAAAAATCCCGCTATTTGCTCGCTCATCCGGCGTCATGGATAAAACATCTTTACCTTTAAAGATAATGGAACCACTTGTAACAGTATAAGCCGGATGCCCTGCGATGATATTGGAAAGCGTACTTTTTCCGGAACCGTTCGGCCCCATAATGGCATGCACTTCCCCAGCATTAATGGTCAGAGAAAAATCTTTAATAATTTCTTTTTCACCCACTTTGGCATGTAAATTTTTAATTTCCAACAAAGACATTATTTTATTCCCAATCTTGCTTTAATTTTTTCTATTTTTTCCGGTGCATGTTTGATTACCGCTTTTTCAATTCCGTAAATATACTGTAACTGATCTAGCATAATCAATACATCCGTTGTTTCATCAATAATTTCAACTAAATTATCTTTATTTCTGTTTAAATTTTTCAAAATTTCTTTCTGCAACTCAGCCATTTCTTCCAAAACCATGAGCAGTTGAGCTTCTTTTCCCCATCTCTCTAGGGCTTTTTGGCAAACCTCTTCCGATGCGTACTTCATCCAACACTCCCTTCCAATTGAATTTCTATTAACTTGCCGGCTTCAATAGCAAATTCCATCGGCAATTTTTGCATAATTTCCCGACAAAAACCGTTCACAATCAAACCAACAGCCTGCTCGGACGATAAACCCCGCGACATGGCATAAAACAGTTGATCTTCCGAAATTTTACTGGTGGTTGCTTCATGTTCAATTACACCGGAGATATTACCACATTCCATCACCGGAATAGTATGGGCACCACATTTATCTCCAATCAATAAACTATCGCATTTAGAAACATTTTTAGCCCCTGTCGCATTAGGAGCAATTTTCACCACCCCCCGATAAGTGTTGTTGGAAAAGCCCGCTGAAATCCCTTTAGAAATAATTGTTGAGGATGTGTTTTTGCCTAAATGAATCATTTTAGTTCCGGTATCGGCTTGTTGATGATTATTGGTCAAAGCAACCGAATAAAACTCACCAACGGCATGATCTCCTTTAAGCACACAGCTGGGATATTTCCACGTGATTGCCGAGCCGGTTTCTACCTGCGTCCAGGATAATTTAGCTTCATTCATTACAAGACCGCGTTTCGTAACGAAATTATAGATACCCCCCTTCCCGTCTTTATCCCCCGGATACCAGTTTTGAACAGTGGAGTATTTTACTTCTCCCTTATCTAAAACAACAATTTCCACAACTGCCGCGTGTAACTGATTTTCATCTCGTTGAGGAGCCGTGCATCCTTCTAAATAACTGACATAAGCTTCTTGTTCGCAAACAATGAGTGTACGTTCAAATTGACCGGCATTTTTAGCATTTATTCTAAAATAACTGGATAACTCCATTGGACAACGAACACCTTTAGGAATAAAAACGAAGGAACCGTCCGAAAAAACAGCACTGTTTAAACAGGCAAAAAAGTTATCCGTGTAAGGAACAACGGACCCCAGATATTTTTGAACTAAATCCGGATAATCCCGAATAGCCTCACTCATAGAACAAAACAAAATCCCCTTTTCTTTCAATTTTGCTTTATAAGTTGTGGCCACAGAAACACTGTCAAAAATGGCATCTACCGCCACACCTGCCAATGCTTTTTGTTCATTTAACGGGATCCCCAATTTATTGTAGGTTTCCAAAATTTTAGGGTCCACTTCCTCTAAACTTTGAGGGCCTTTTTTGGATTGCGGAGCGGCATAGTAATATAAACTCTGATAATCAATCGGAGCATAGTCAAATTTTCCCCAATGCGGTTCAACCATTGTCAACCAATGACGATAGGCTTTCAAGCGCCATTTCAACAACCATTCCGGTTCTTTTTTTTGTGCAGAAATAAAGCGAATAACCTCTTCAGATAATCCTTTGGGAACAGCGATAGATTCCACATCGGTTTCAAAACCATATTGGTAGGATTTATCAACTAAATTCTTTAATTCCGTATTTGACATTTTATTTCTTTCGTTTGCATTAAAATGCTCCATTTTTTTAAAAAAGTCAAGAAAAAGCATTTTTTTACTTGTTTTCAAACAAAATGATTGCTAATCTATGCTTAATTAGATTAGGAGTCAATTATGGTTGAAACATCTGGCTGTTTTACAATCGTTCAAATTTTCTTTTTAACTACAACTTTATTATTTGCTTTATTATGTATTATTTTGATGAACAGAACACGGCATTTGCGACAAAAAGTTTCATCATTAATTGAATCCGTTGCCCTCAAAAATAAAGAAATAGATGATTTAAAAAATGATACAACCTCTTTATTGGAACCGTTATCTGCACATAATGCCCGCAGTATTATTATTTCAGTAGATACCTCAGAGCGATTGACGGATATTAACGATTTCGGTGCCGAAATTTTTGGTTATAAAAAAGATGAAATTATTGGCAAAAACGTTTTCGGAACAATCTTTCCAATGCCTGATAAAAAAGATTCATTAGATGCAAACATTATTTCTCGCATTTTTTCAAATCCAAAATTATATGTGGAACATGAGACTGAAAATATTAAAAAAGATGGTAGCAAATTTTGGATTTCATGGACGAATCGTGTCATTTACAATGAAGAAGGTAATCCGATTGAAATTAAATCAGTTGGCTTTGATATTTCTAAACGTAAAAAATTAGAGCAAGAATTAAGGTATTTGGCTTCTATTGACCCCTTAACTGGAGTTTTAAACCGCCAAACGTTATTAGAAACAGGAAGAGTTGAAGTAAAACGCGCAAACCGTTATAACCGTCAACTATCCATCATGGTCATGAAATTAGATTATTTTCATTCCGTCAATAACAACATTGCTTCAGATACTTTTAGTGATGAAATTTTACATGAGACAGTTGCTATTTGCCATCGAGCAATGCGCGATTCTGACAGTATTGGACGGATTGGAGATGTCGAATTTGCACTTATTTTACCAGAAACACCGGCTGAAAATGCAGTTTTTTTAGCTGAACGGTTAAAAAGCAGGATTCAGGAAAAAAATTTAAAATCAGACTCTGGTGCTTTTGTAACAGCAACTTTTGGTGTAGCAGGCAAAGAAAGCAAAGATGACACTATTGATTCACTTCTATTAAGAGCTTTAAACGCTTTACAAAAAACGAAAAAGAAAAAGAGAACAACCAGAGCAAAAGGATAAAAGAAATGAATGAACTTGTCCTGTCTAATGAACATTTTGAAATGGGCGTTTTACCGGATGTGGGCGCCAGTCTTTCTTTTTTTAAGTATAGAGGGAAAGATATTTTACGGCCTACGGATCTTAGTAAAAAAAATTTAGACGCCAATGAAAGCGCTCTGTTTTTAATGATCCCATTTGCCGGTCGCATTCGGGGAGGAAGTTTTGTTTATTGGGGAATTACACGCCGCATGGCTAAAAACCAAATCGGCATTCATGATCCCATTCATGGAGATGCATGGAAAAGCAAGTGGCAAGTTATTGAGCAAAAGCCACACCAAATAACATTAAAAATGGTGCACAAAAAAGAAGACGGCGGTTTTCCGTTTCCATACGAAGCAACGGTGAAATACATTTTAAAAAACGATGGATTGCAAATTGAAATGACTGTACATAATACAGCTGTTTTGCCAATGCCCTGTGGTTTAGGAATTCATCCTTTCTTCATCAAAACAAAAGATGTTTCTTTGCAATTCAATACAAAAACTGTTTGGGCAAATGAATCCGATCCGATTTTGGATAAACCTTATACAACCCCACAAAACTGGGATTTTTCAAAACAAAAGCCATTAGGTAAAACCGAATTTGATACTTGTTTCGGCGGATTTGATGGTCAAGCATTGATTCAATATCCAACAGAAGGATACCAAATCCAACTATCTGCTGATGAACAATTCGGACATATTGTCTTATACAGCCCAAAGGGAAAAGGATTCTTTTGCTTAGAACCAACAACAAATGCCAGTAATGCTTTTAACTTGGCTGCAGCAGGCGTTATCGGAACCGGCATTAAATCCATTGGACCGAATCAAAATATAAGTGCAAAAATAGAGTTAAAAGTAAAGGGATAATCATGCAATATCGTTTCACAAAAATTGTAGCCACTTTGGGGCCGGCAACCTCCAACAAAGAAATGATTGAATTATTAACACGTGCTGGAGTCAATGTGTTTCGTTTAAATTTCAGTCATGGAGATTATGCAACTCATGAAAAAAATTTTAAAGCTATTCGTGCTTTATCTAAAAAAACAAAAGTATCATATGGCATCTTATGTGATTTGCAAGGTCCTAAATTGCGTGTCGGTCAATTTATTGGCGGCAAAGTTGTCTTACAACCCGGTCAAATTTTTAAATTAGATATGGAACAAGTTTTGGGAGATACTAATCGGGTTAGTTTAATGCACCCTGAAATTTTCAAAGTGCTGAAAAAAGATATGATGTTATTACTTAACGACGGCAATATCCAATTACGTGTCACGAATTTTACCAAAAATTCTGCTGAAACCATTGTAGTTGTTGGTGGCGAACTATCTGATCATAAAGGGGTAAACTTGCCTGATGTTGAATTACCGATTTCTTCTTTAACCGAAAAAGATAAAAAGGATTTAAAATTCGCTTTATCACTGGGGGCAGATTGGATTTGTTTATCCTTTGTGCAAAAGCCTCAGGATGTGATTGACGCAAAAGAACTCATCGGAAATAAAGCCGGTATTATTGTTAAAATTGAAAAACCATCTGCTTTAAATTATTTAAAAGAAATTGTAGATTTAGCTGACGGAGTTATGGTGGCGCGCGGTGATTTAGGGGTAGAATGTCCCATTGAATCCGTTCCCAGTATTCAACGCAACATTATTGAAACTTGTCGTTTAGCGGGAAAACCCGTTATTGTTGCAACCCAAATGCTGGAAAGTATGATAAAAGCTCCAGTTCCAACTCGTGCTGAAGTCTCAGACATTGCAACAGCCGTTTATGAAGGAACTGATGCCGTTATGTTATCCGGCGAAACTGCAATGGGAGATTATCCAATCAATGCCGTTTCTATAATGAAGCGTGTTATTTTGATGACCGAACAAGATCCTTATTATAAAAAAGCCATGGGAATCACAACACTGCCGCCTGACCACACAATCGCCAGTGCAATTACTTCTTCAGTCCACCAAATTGCACAGGTCTTAAAAAAACCGGCCTGTGTTGTGTGTTATTCTGTTTCAGGTAAAACAACATTGCGTACGGCCCGTGAACGCACATTAGTGCCGATTTTAGGTTTAACGATTGATGAAAAGATTGCTAATAAATTAGCTTTGGTGTGGGGTGTTCAATCTTATATAACAAAAAAATTACAAGATATGGTGGAAGTAACACCTATTGCCTTAGCAACTGCGGAAAAATTAAAATTAGCAGAATCAGGTGATGAAATTATTATTACAGCCGGAATTCCTTTTGCAAAAAAAGGGAATACGAATATTTTACATGTGGCAACAGTTAAATAATTATTTATTTGATTTAAAAACAGCTTCTATAAAATCACCCAAATGTTTTGGGAAGTTTTCCTGATGCACACTTTCCGGTGAATCCCAAAAACGAACTGATAAAGTCGTTTTACCGCTTAACGCAATATCAATAATATCCAAAACATGTTGTGGAACGGTGTGTGATTTAAAAGTTTGGCATGGATGACATAAACGGATTTTTTTATTTTCCGAATCATAAAACATTTTTTGAATAACATCTGAAATATCAACAATACCTTTTGAAGAATCTTTATTCTCCACATTTTTAAAAGGTGTCTTTCGTATCAACACTTTTTGATTTGTCATTTTGAACCCGCTTTTTTAGTGAATACATAATATTTAATATAAAACTTCTGTTTTAACTATAAAGGAAAAAATTAAAAATTACAATCTAAAATTGATATATTTTTAAAATTTAAAACTAAAAATTGCATACTTGTTTCATAAATAATATAAATATTTTTTCTATAATAATTTTTTATAAATACTATCAATAGAATACGTAAAGAAAAAGTTATTGCCAGTAAGCTTTTTGAAATCAGTGTGTGAGCAAAACAATAGATTGGGGAACAGGTGAAATTGTGAATCTAACAAAAAAA
>CALXUD010000023.1 GCA_944391585.1 uncultured Alphaproteobacteria bacterium
GATGAGTTTCATCATATGCCATCTTTGCAAAGTATTTCAGATGGAATTGTTTTCGGGCGCGCAAAACAAAATATGTTTTTGGTTGTGGTTCAGGATTGGCATCAGATTTCAGCACAATATTCCGAAGAAAAAATGAATATTATTATCAGCTCTGTTGCAGTTAAAATTATTAAGCGTCAAAATAATCCGGAAACTCGTAATTTAATGATGAAGGGAATTATGATGTTAACGAAAAAAGTGCATTCTTATAAAGAAAAGCAAAACATGCTAGCATTTGGACCGTTTCAGCGTACGCATTCTGTTAAAACCATTTCAGATACAGTGGTAGGGGGAACTGGTATTTTAAAGTTGGCAAATGATAAGGCTTTGGTTTTATATTCCGGACATTTGGATAGACCGATTGATAAAGTAACAACGCCGTTATTTTTTAAAAACAGGTATTATAAATCATTAGCATCACTCCCGCCGGCTCCTAATATGCCAGCTGAAATGCAAAAAGCTCGTTTGGCAGAAGGTATGGAAGCGGTCTTTAACATTCAGGTAGATTTTTAATTAGTGCCCAATATCAAGAATATCCTTTGTCCGTTGATAAGCAACAGATTTTTTGTCTAATCCGGTAAGCGCTTTTTCCGCCATGCGTTTGGCATCTGCCGTGTTATTTATGGACATATAAAATTCGGCCATAGCATAACTAGCTAAATCACGCTTTTTTTGTAAATCATAAGCTCGTGCCAATAATTGCCAAGCAGCAGGAATGTCAGGATCTTGATGAGTAACGTGTTTTAAGGCATTTAAGGCCAGATGAACATCATCAGGTTGCGCTGATTCTAATAGAACATTTGCATAAGAAAGATTAATCAATAAAGAATCCGGCAAATAATGAAGAGCATTTTGATAGGCTTCAATAGATGGTTGAATTTGACCGGTTTCAAATAAAATCTGTCCTTTTAATTCATGAAAATAAGGATTTTCAGGATTGTTTTTAATCAATTGTTCGATGGCTTTTAAAGAATCCATCACTTTATTGCTACGATACAAAGCGATGGCTCTCGCATATTGTGCTGGCAAGCTTTCATCTTGATAAAGACTATTAGTTTGTTTGGGCGGATATAAAAAAGCGATCAATTTAGCTTTAACTAAATTAAATGCTAAATCATCATGTAAGGGAGTTGAATTTGCTAAAAAATAGCTCATGTCATTAAGCCTTTGTTGTGTTAGAGGGTGTGTTCTAAAATAAGGGGTTTCACCCGCATCGCTAATGCGCTCATAGCTCATAATGGTTTTCATGACATTGTTAAAACCCTGCAAAGAATAGCCTGTTTTTTTCATAATATCCACAGCAGTGCGATCCGCAGTAGACTCTTCTGTTTGACGGTAAGCCGTGAATAATCCCAGTGCTGATGTGTTCCCCCCCATCATAACAGCAATACCAGCATCCGGACGGCCACTTGCTAAAGCGACTAATCCGCCTAAAACAGTTGTAATTAAGCTGGCTTTTTGTAGGCGCTGGTATTCTTGATAACCGCGAATAATATGACCGCCGACAATATGGCCAATTTCGTGGGATATAACAAAAACAAAATCATCCACATTTTTGGCATTGGTAATTAAACCGGTGTGTACGAAAATTGTTTGTCCCCCGGCAACAAAAGCGTTAATGCTTGGATCATTTACAAGAATCAGTTGCGCATTTTGCGGATTTAGGCCGGCAGCTTTAAATGATTGGCGCACATAGTTCATTAAAACCGTTTCGGTTTCAGCATCACGGATGATTGAAAAAGCACTTGCATTTGTGCTTAAAAGTGTTATAAAAAGAAAGGTAAAACAATTTTTAAAAAGGTATTTTAACATGCAATTCCCATTTTTATCTTTTAATCATAGGGAAAAAACATTTGTAAGTCAAATTTTTATTGGAATTGCTTTTTCCTTATTAATGGGATGTTATGGCTCTCCAAAAACAGAACTAAAAATAGAAAAAATACAATCTTCTCAAGAAATTCAGGGATTAGTTGCATCGCTTTATCCAAATGCTGCGCAAGTTGGTGTTCAGGTTTTAAAGGATGGCGGAACAGCTGCAGATGCCGCGAGTGCAATGGGGTTTTATTTGGCGGTAACGGAACCCTCACGCGTTTCTTTATTGGGAACAGGATCTTGCTTGATTTCTGATGCTGATGGGACAAAAGAGATTTCATTTATTCAAACAATTCCGGAAACCCGTTTAGCTATTCCGAGTATGGCGCGCGGTTTATTTACATTGCATGCAAGAGCTGGTCAATTGGGTTGGCAGCGGATTTTAGAACCTGCAATTTTAGAGGCCCAAAATGGTTTTACGGTTTCGGTGCAATTAGCCTCTGATTTAGAGCGTGTTCAATATGGTCATGGAGTTGGTTTGAGCTTTGGTTCATTTTTACCGGCTTCTGAGGAAGAAGTTAAACAAGGAGTGCGTATTAAAAATCCGGTTTTGGCACAAACGTTGACGCAAATTTCTGAAAAAGGAACGGGGATTTTATATCAAATCCCATATAAAACCGCTTTTCTAGAAGTATTATCGGCACATCATGTTTCCTTGGTTGATGGAATGTTAAAAGGAAATAAACCCCTTTGGGATGAGCAATTGCCTTTAATAACACAAGCGTTTGTTGGACCAGCAACTGTGTTTGCAATGGATAAAAACGGTTTGGCTGTTCAATGTGCGTTTGAAATGGACTCGGCGTTCGGATCCGGATATTATGTAGACGAAATTGGTGCCTTTATTGCAGATGTTCCGCGTAAAATATCAGATATGAATAAAACAAGGGTATTGTCTTGTCCAAAAGGCTTGACAATTCAAACAGAAAATTGTCAAATAAATCAATCGTTGTTGGCAGAACAAAAAACAAAGGTTGTATATGAATGAATCAAGAGTATAAAGAAATAATCGCAGGAATTTTGCTGATTGCTTTGTTGATCGGTATTTTATTTTTTGTCCATTCCAGATCAGTTTTAAAAAAAGAAACGGGCACATTTACGCTATATGCTCATTTTTCAAAATCGGATGGATTGATGAATGGGGCTGAAGTGCGGGTGGCCGGTTTGCCGGTTGGGTATGTGGCCGGACAAGAATTAGACGGCCAATATGGTGTGCGTGTGATGTTATCATTCCCAAAGCCCGTTTCATTATCAGCGGATTCATCGGTTAGCATTGAAACGGATGGTCTTTTGGGAGAAAAACATTTGGAAATTATGCCTGGTGGAGATGAGGAAATGCTCAACAATGGGGATGTGATTTCTTACACGCAAGATGCGTTATTAATAGATGAATTATTGGAAAAGGTAAATGAGTATATGCGTCAGAAAAAAGGAAAGGAACTAAAGGATGAAAAAAAATCCGATTGAGACGATTTTAGGGCTTTTTGTTTTAATTTTTGCGGCAGTGTTTTTGTTTTTTGCCTTGGCTCGGGTGGATGTTAAAACCGTGCAAGGATATACCGTGACAGCTAATTTTTTAAAAACGGGTGGCTTATCAGTTGGTTCTGATGTGCGGATTTCCGGGATTAAGGTTGGGACTGTTTTGGAAACACGCTTAAATAATGAAACATATACGGCCGATGTTGTTTTAAACATTGATTCCAAAGTAAAGTTACCGATTGATACGGTGGCAGCTATTGCAGATGCAGGTATTATGGGTGATAAATATGTGCGTTTAGAGCCGGGAAAAAGTCGGGCATTTTTAGTGCAGGGAGATGAAATTAGCAATACGAAAAATTATAAATCTTTAGAAGATAATGTATCTGAATTTATCTTTTTATCAACGAAATAGGAGACAAAAAGGTGTTTAAATTTTTTATTTTTATCTTTTTGATTTTAAATGCTTTTTATTCTTATGCAGCCGATATTGAAGCAGATAAAGTAATCCTGCGTGGTGTGGATAAAATAACAGGGCGCATCAATACGATGGAAGTTGCAGTGGGGGAAATGATTGAGTTTGGAAAATTGCAGATTTTAGTCAATAAATGTTTGACGAAACCGATTGAAGAAGCTCCTGAAAATGCGGCTTTTTTAACCATTTTAAAGAAAAAAGGAAAAGATAAATTGCAACCGGTTTTTAATGGTTGGATGTTTTCATCCAATCCGGCTTTATCCGCAATGGAAGATCCAGTGTATGATGTGTGGGTTATTTCTTGTTCTAAAACGGAGCCTAATTTTGAAGACTCATCTCATTATGTGAAGCCGGTTGTAGCAGACAACCAAATTGTTGTAATGGAAAATTTACAAGAAAATGAGTCACAACAGCGAAATGAGACTTTTATACAGGACAATGGATTGAATGAAACGATGCCGCGTCCAATTTTTGAAGGGCAGAATGATATCATAATAGAATCATTGGATTAAGAGAAATACCCATTCGTTTTTATGTATAATGATGAGTATTATGGAGACTTATCAATATGATGATTTTTTTTGAATTCAATAAGTTATATAAAGATTGTTAATGAACCTTTTTCGTGTTCAATGAATATAAGGAGAAACAGGAAAAATGTATGTTCAATGGCAGATATATAGCTATTAGAAAAAATTTTTCAAATTGGATAGATGAGGTATACTGTATTTTAAGTTAATTTGTTAAAAAATAGCTTTTTATTTTTCACCACATCGATTGACTGGATGGCCGGAGAGAAAACCGCTAATATTATCCATTGTGGTTTGTAAAATCCGATTGACTGCATCAACAGAATTAAAGGCGACATGTGGTGTTGCAATCACATTTTTTAACTGAAGCAATTTGAAATTCATTGCAGAGTCTAGCAAAAATTCCGGATTTTTTAACTGTGGACTGGTCATGATTTCATCGTGCAATAAGAAATCTTCGTTTTCCAAAACATCTAATCCGGCGCCGCCCACTTTTTTAGATTTTAATGCGTGATATAAAGCTTGGGTATCAATTAAATCTCCTCGGGCTGTGTTGATGATAATAACTCCCTCTTTCATTTGATCAAAAGCTTTTTTATTTAATAAATGGACATTTTCAGGTGTTGATGGAACGTGTAGGGAAATAATGTCTGATTTTTTATAAATTTCAGTCGGGGATTTGACATACAAATTTTTAAATTCTTTTTTTGGATATAAATCATAAGCCAACACATTCATTCCAAATGCCTGAGCCAGTTTAATCACATGAGAACCGATAGAGCCTGTTCCGATAACGCCTAATGTCTTACCCATTAAATCAAAGCCGACATAATCGCTCATCCGAATACGGTTGGCGGCCATATCATGTCTGGCGCGAATAATTTTACGGGAAAGAGCCAACATCAATCCCATGGCAAATTCGGCGACGGTCACTTCCCCATAACGTGGTACATTCACAACACAAATCCCCCGCTTTTTACAATAAGAAAGATCAATATGATTATAACCGGTGGAGCGGGTGGCAATTAATTTCAAATTGGGGAATTTATCCAATTTTTCATTGGAAACCATTTCTGAATGTGGAAAAAGGGAAATAATTTCCGTTTTTTCAAAATAATCTTTTAATTTAGAGAGGGGTGTTGCGTTGAAATCTTTTGTAAAAAGAATCGGCGTAAAGGATTTTTGAGGGTGCTCTGCTAAAAATGCCTCTAATGCTTTATCTGCGTCAAAAAATAAAATATCCATGGAAACCTCCTTGATAGTCTTCCCTTAGATATAAAGGAGGTTTATTCAAAAAGCAAGTTCAATCATTATTTTTTATGCAATAGATTTAAAATTTTAATAATTGTTTCACGTATTTTAGGACGTGGCACAACCTGATCAATCATGCCATGATCCAATAAGTATTCTGCCTTTTGGAAATTATCCGGCAATTTAGCTCGTATCGTTTGTTCAATTACGCGTTTCCCAGCAAAACCAATAATAGAGCCGGGCTCCGCCAAGGCTACGTCTCCTAACATAGCGAAAGAAGCAGTTACGCCACCAGTTGTCGGATCGGTTAAAATAGTAATATAAGGCAATCCTTTTTGTTTGACTTTATCTATTGCAACAGTTGTGCGTGCCATTTGCATGAGAGATAAAATACCTTCCTGCATCCGAGCTCCCCCAGATGCTGGAATCAAAATAAGTGCAGCTTCTTGTAACAAAGCCAATTTGGAAGCTGTAATAATTGCTTCTCCAACAGCTGTTCCCATAGAACCGCCCATAAAGTTAAAGTCAAAAATTCCAATAACAACATTATGCCCACCCATTTTTCCATGAGCGACCAAAATTGCATCCTCAGATTTTGTTTTCTTCCGAGCCTCTTTTAAACGTTCTGTATATTTTTTTAAATCTGCAAAACGCAAAGGATCTTCCTTTACTTTCGGTAATTGAATCAAAGTAAATAAACCGCCGTCAAACATCATTTCCAAACGCTTTAATGGTGCTAAACGGAAATGATAACCACAATTGGGACAAATAAAGTTATTTTTTTCAACTTCTGTATGAAATAATAAGGAGCCGCAACCTGCACACTTATCCCATAAATCATCGGGAATATCATGTGTTTGCGTCACTTTTTTTACAGGACGTTTTAAACTTTTAATCCAGTTCATTGCTTATTTTTTATTCAATGTTTCGGTTAATGTCTTGCCGGCTTTAAAAAAAGGAACTTTTTTTTCAGCAACTTGAACAGTTGCCCCCGTTTTAGGATTTCGACTGGTTCTGGCTTTACGGGTGCGAACGGAAAGAACACCAAAACCGCGCAATTCAACACGATTTCCGGCAGCCAAAGCATTTTTAATTTCATCAAAAATGGTTGTCACGACACATTCTGCATCATGCATGGAAAGATTGTTTTTTTCAGCAATTTTACTGATTAATTCGGATTTAATCATTGGTTTTTCCTTTCATTTATTATTTATTGGTGCATTTTGCCATTTTTTCTGTTCCTTGTCAAGATTTATCCATAAAAGTCATAAAATTGTCAATAGTGCAAATTTTTAGTTGCTTTTTTTTTCATGCTTTCGGCGCCGGATACAATATCAATTAACTCATCTGTGATAGCTGTTTGACGCGCTTGTTGGTATTCTAAATTCATTATTTCTAAAGATTCATCAATATTTTTTTCAGCTTGTTGCATATTAACCATGCGGGCGTAATGTTCCGCTGCTAACGAAGCTGTTAATACCCCTGTTAGAGTAATGGTCAAAAATTCATGCGATAAGGCCGAAAAAAGTGCTTCTTTATTAGCGGTAATTAATGGAAAACTTTTCCCTTCCCAGCGTTTTTGTTTTAAGGCAGAAAAAGTGTTTTTAGGTAATGGAATCAGCTGGCGTTTGCCTGTTTTTTGCTGTTGACCGGCTTCACGATGATTGTAAAAAATCAAAACCTGTTTTACTTTTTGTTGGATAATAATTTCATCTGTTTTTTTTAGAATTTCCGAAGCAATAGAGGCAATTTCTTTTAATGAATTTGAAATGGGGTAAGAGGCTGCAAGCAGCTCTTGCCGAGTATTCAGCAAAGCACTGATTCGTTTACCAATGCATAAATAAATCAGAGCATTTGGATCATATTCGTGTGCTTTAAAATAAGAATCAGCATAATTGATAACGTCCCGATTGAATTTACCGACTAATCCATTATCGGTACCAATTAAAATGGCGATTGTTTTAAAAGATTTTTCTTTCGGTAGAGGAGGCGGAGTAATGTTTTTTTCATTTAAAATTAACCCCAAAAAGGCGGATTCAAGTGTTTTTCCATATTCCTTCAATGAGATCAGAGCTTTTTCATATGGACCGATACTGACGGAAGACAACAATTTCATTGTGCTGACAATATCGCGCAGATCCGTTGTTGATTTGATGCGTTTTTTTAGATTTTCTAAAGTCATGGCTCAAAAATTACCTTTTCTTTTTTGAAGGCTGTTTGAAATGCTTTAAGTAATTCGTTGGTTATTTTTTCATCCAATTTTTCACGCTTATCAACAATTTGATGAATTACTTTTTCAAACCGCTGGTGCAAAACCTTATCAATAATTGATTGAGCTATTGCAATTTGTGTGGGTTTAATAAAGTCAAACAAACCGGCGTTAACGGCGCTAAAGATAGCAATTTGTGTTTCTACCGGCATGGGAGTATATTGAATTTGTTGCATCACCGAGCGAATGGCACGCCCACGGCGAAGCTGCTTAGCTGTTTCCTCATCCATTTGAGTGCCAAATTTAGCAAAAGATTCCAACTCTTCAAATTGAGAAAAGAAAAGTTTTAAAGGGCCAACTAAATTGCGATATGCAGGCAGTTGAGCATCTCCCCCCACTCGAGAGACCGAACGTCCTGTATCAATAGCTGGTAAAATGCCTTTTTGAAAAGAAGAAGTAGATAAATAAATTTGCCCATCCGTAATAGAAATGATATTGGTTGGAATATAGGCAGAAATATTGCCGGCTTCAGTTGATACAATCGGTAGAGCTGTTAATGAGCCGCCGCCAAATTCCGGTCGCAAATGGGTGGAACGTTCCAATAAACGAGAATGAATGTAAAAAATATCACCAGGGAAAGCTTCGCGTCCCGGAGGCGTGCGTAATAACAAAGAAATTTGTCGGTAAGCACGTGCATGCGCGGTTAAATCATCATAAACAACCAATACGTCTTTTCCTTGTTTCATAAAGTATTCACCAATACTGGTTGCGGCATAAGGGGCAATATATTGTAAACCGGCTTCGTCTTCACCTGAAGCAACAACGACAATACAGTTATCCATGACCTGATATTTTTTTAAATCATCAATTACGCGTGCTGTCGCTGCTCCACGTCCGCCAATCATACAGTAAATAGAAATAACGCCGGTGTTTTTTTGATTGATGATTGTATCGATTGCAATAGCTGTTTTCCCCGTTTGACGGTCTCCTAAAATTAATTCGCGTTGTCCGCGACCGATTGGGATAAATGAATCAATAGCCTTTAAACCGGTTTGCAAAGGGGTATCAACCGGTGCGCGATTCATAATGGGTTCGGCTTCTACTTCTATCGGTTTGGTTTCTTTTGCTGCAATAGGGCCTTTTTCGTCTAACGGTTGTCCCAATGGATTAATAACACGGCCGAGCAAAGCATCGCCGACGGGCACATCCAATACTCGGTGAGTTCGTTTAGCTTTATCTCCGGCTTTTAATGAATCGGCATTGTTTAAAAAGATAACCCCAACCCGATCTTTTTGCAAAGTTTGTACCACACCCATGATATTGTTTTTAAAGGAAAGCAGTTCATTCATTTTTACATCGGAAAGTCCTAATACTTCAGCTGTTCCAGATGAAATAGAGTGAATAACAGAAGATTGAGAAACCTTTAATTCCACCGAAGTATTTTCAATTGTTCGTTCAATGATTTGTTGAGCCTGTTTGGATGCTTTTTTAAACATAATGTAATCCTTTATTCTTTTATCCCTGTTAATGTGGCGTTCAAATGCGTATCAAATTCTTCAAAATAAGATTTGATATTCCAATCCAATGTCATATCGTCGATAACCAATTCCAATCCGAAAATTAAATCCGGATTTTTTTGAAAATGAATTATTTGTTGTTTTTCTAAATCAAAGTGTTTTTGAATGAAATTGCTCAACATTTCAGTTTGTTCTTTATTTAAAGAATCGGATGAATATAAATATATATCCTTTTGATTTTTTGCTTTTTTCTTCAATAAAGAGAGTTGTTTTTTATCCAGTTTTCGAATTTTATTTTGGAACAAATTAACGGCTTGTTCAATGGGAGTAATCCCAGATAAATCGGTCATGACTTTTCGGGCAACCAAGGAGAAAGAAGTTGCAATTTGGTTACGCATTTCTAATTGCAACGATTCTTTTTCCCGTTCCAAATCAGTTTGCATCTTTTGTTGAAGTAATAGTGTTTGTTCATGGATTTTAGCTTCTTGTTCTTGTTGATATTGGATGACTTTAGCTGAAGCTTCATCAAACATCTTTTGTGTATTTTTGTCAAATTCTTCAGTTTTTTGCAAGTAAGTTTTGTATTCCGCAACAGCTTTTTCCGATGCTTCTTTAGCCGATTGGACACGTTCGGCTATTTGTGCTTGTCGCTTGTCAATCGCGTTTAAAATCGGATGATATAGAAATTTTTTCAATAACCAAACCAAGATAAACAGATTAACAATTTGGGCAAAGAAAGTAATCCAGTCAATTCCCATTTAAAAAGCTCCTTTATTTGGCAGCCATTTCAACAGCATAATTCCAAAACGGGTTAAAATATAAAATCAAAACAGTTACGACAAAAGCATAAATGGCGGTTGATTCCACCATCGCCATAGAAACAAACAAAGTTCTTGTGATTGTAGAGGCTTCATCCGGTTGTTGAGCAATAGCTCGTAAAGCGCTGGCTGCAGCATTTCCCTCACCAATAGCGGGTCCAATACCTCCGATTGAAATACAAATACCGGCCGATAAAACTGACATAGCTCCGATTAAAGTAATAGCATCCATTTTTTTCTCCTTTCGTTAAGTTAATCATATTGAAACGTATCTATGAATGGTTCGGTTGGACTGACCGATGAAACATAGACAATGGCGAGTAATGCAAAAATATAGGCTTGAATTGTTCCGGTTAAAAGACCTAAAATTTGCATCGGAAGCGGAAGTAGGAAAGGGGCTAACATAATCATGACACTGCCAATGATAGCACCGCTTAATACGTTACCGTATAAACGGAACGCCAGTGAAATTGTCCCCGAAAAATCGCTGATAATGTTTAAGGGCAACATAATGGGAGTTGGCTCAATAAATTTATGTAAATATCCTTTAATACCGGCATTATGAATACCGTAATAAGGAATGGCGAAAAACACACAAGCAGCAAAAGCCATTGTGGTGGAAAGAGAAGCGGTCGGCGCTTTAAAAATGGGGATAATTGTAAGCAAATTTGCCATACCGATAAATAAAAAGAAAGTGCCCATAATAGCCATGTATTTTGCCGGATTATCGCCGGATGTTTCTTTAATTTGAGTGCGGATACTAACAACAATCATTTCCATAGCCGTTTGTAGGCGGGATGCTTTTAGATCTGTTGATAAATGTCGTGTCGCCAGCCATGAAAGCAACACCAAAACCCCCATTACAACCCATGAATAAAATAAAGTGGCGTTAATGGGAAGGCCAAAAAGATGAAACATAATTAAAGTGTCTAAATCTTCAATCATTTTTTTCTTTTTTCCTTTTTTTATTTTGAGCTAATTGAACAATGGATTTTTTAACTTGTCGCTCCACCAATAAACGCGCCAAGATAAAACCAATGAAAATCAATAAGAACCGACTGGCTTCACCAAAAGAAAGAACGGTGGCAAAAAAAATCAGGAAAAAGATGCGTAAAGCGGCCGATAAAAACAAAAAGCGTCCTTTAGACTTTACTTTTGGTAGGTAAAGAACCGTTTTCCAAAGCAGATACATATAAATCAATCCCAGTCCTAAACCAGTTATTAAAGAAAGAAACATTTGTAAAATGGTTAAATGTTCAAAATTCATTTCTTATCCTTTTCATTCTTTTTGACAACCCCTTCACGTGTACTCCATTTATACGCGCTGATAAAACCTAAAATAAAGCCCAGTAAGATAAAATTCAATGTCCAAGAAAAAGAATCGGTTGGAAAATGTTTATCCAAAAAACGGCCGATAAAAATACCAAGTAAAACCGGTACAACCATTTGAAAACCGTAAACGCTGAGCAGACCGGCATTCAAAAAAATAGAACGATTCTTCCGATTGGCACGCATTTGTGCTTTTTGAATCAGAATTTCAGCTGTTTTCAAAAAATCTTTTTGATTAGAGTCCGGCACTGGGCCCTCCTTTTTGTTGATTGAGTTGCATCAACCCCTTAGTTAAGCCGACTTCCAGTCGCGCCATGGTTTTATTTGTTTCTTTACGGGCTTCTTCCATTTCTTTAAAATCAATTGCGATTGTTTTTTTGAGCTGTTCTAAATTATCGTCTAAAATACCAAGCTTGGTGGATAGATAAACAATCTCTCCTTTTTTAACCAACACACCTTGATTGCAAGCTAAATAATGTTCCTTTTTATCTAAAGTCGTATAGGTTAAAATACAAGGTTTTAAAGCGGTTATAAAATCAACATGTTTAGGGAGCTGAGGAAAGACTCCATCAACAGCGTCAAAGTCCACTTTTTGAATGGGACTATCCAATAAAACACCAATCGGAGAAAAAACCTTTAAAATCATGCGGATTTTTTCCTTTTCTTTTGCTTCTGTAATGCTTCATCAACGGAACCAATCATGAAGAAATCATTTTCAGTCAACTCATTAAATTCGCCGGCCAAAATCCGTTCACAGCCGGAAATCGTATCTTCTAAGTTCACAGAGCGTCCCTCCATACCGGTAAATTGACCGGTTGTAAAAAACGGTTGCGTTAAAAAACGTTCCAACTTACGGGCGGTTAAAACAGTTTGTTGATCTTTTTCAGGGAGTTCATCAAATCCCAACATTGCAATAATATCTTTTAAGTCTTCATATTCTGCTAATGTACGTCGCACCTCTGTTGCCACCTTATAATGACGTTCTCCGACAATTAATGGTGTGAGCATGTTGGAACTGGAAGCCAGCGGATCAACAGCCGGATAAAGCCCTTGAGAGGCTCGTTGGCGGGATAAAACAATTGTGGATGACAGGTGTGCAAATGTATGTGTGGCAGAAGGATCGGTAAAATCATCGGCCGGCACATAAACGGCTTGAATAGAGGTAATGGCGCCATCTTTTGTGGAGGAAATCCGTTCTTCTAAGTCGGCAATATCTGTTCCGAGGGAAGGTTGATATCCTACGCGTGAAGGGATTTGCCCTAGTAAAACAGAAACTTCAGAACCGGCCTGAATGAAACGAAAAATGTTATCAATTAATAATAAAACATCTTGTTTTTTTTCATCACGGAAATATTCAGCCATTGTTAAAGCAGACAAAGCAACCCGAAAGCGTACCCCGGGAGCTTCATTCATTTGGCCGAATACCATGACGGTTTTGTCCAAAACGCCTGCTTCTTGCATTTCTCGATAGAGTTGCTCCCCCTCGCGTGAGCGTTCGCCAATACCGGTGAAAATACTGACTCCATCATAACGACCGACCATGTTATTAATCATTTCAGTAATCAAAACAGTCTTACCAACGCCGGCGCCACCGAATAAACCGGCTTTTCCTCCGCGTTCCATAGGAGCCAGTAAATCAATTGCTTTTATCCCACTGACAAAAATTTCAGATGAAACGGTTAATTTTGAAAGTGGTTTTGGCTCATTATGAATGGCTTCGTATTTTTTAGCTTGAATAGGACCTTTTTGATCAATTGGTTGCCCAAAGACATTCATCATTCGTCCCAAAACTGCTTCCCCAACAGGAACCTCTATTTGATGACCTAAATCAATCACTTTCATGCCACGGTTCAATCCTTGGGTTGCCCCCATAGCCAACGCGCGCACGGTTGTTTCATTCAAATATCCCTGAACCTCCATGGAAAGTTCGTTGTTTTCGCCAGTTTTTAATTCACTGAAAAGAGCGGGTAGTTTTTTAAATTCAACTTCTACAATGCTGCCAGAAATAGCTACAATCTTTCCTGTATTTTCACTCATTGGATTCCTCATACTTTTATTTTATTTTATAAAGATGTTTTAAGGGTAGGTCAAGAAAAATTCAGGATTTTTTAAATTTTAATCGGCATATCCAAAATTTCTTTGACTTTTTCCAATAATTCGGAAAGAGAAAAAGGTTTGGCTAAAAACGAAAAAGCATTATTTTGTCCCGATCCATGACGTGCAAAATCTTCGGAATAGCCACTCATCAGAATGATTTTTATTTCAGGTTTGATTTCTTTGACTTTTTGGCTTAATACTTCACCGTTCATGCCAGGCATTACAACATCTGTCAGCAATAAATCAAAATCTGTTTTTTCTTTTAAAACGTCTAATGCTTGTTCGGCGGAAGTGCATTCTGTAAGTAAATACCCTTTGGCTTTTAAAGCACGGGCAGAAACAGTGCGAACGGCATCTTCATCATCAACCAATAAAATATGAGGTTGAATATCTGTTTTGGAAACTGAGCGAATTGGTTTAATTTCCTGTGTTTCCTGAATTGGTTTTTCATCAAAACGGGGTAGGTAAATTATAAAAGTTGTACCTATTTTTTTTTCACTGTCTACCGAGATAAAACCATTAGCTCCACGAATAATGCCATAAACGGTGGATAATCCCAATCCTGTTCCGGAACTTTTACTGTTTTCTTTCGTGGAAAAAAATGGCTCAAAAATGCGTGGCAGATATTTTTTTTCAATACCTGCACCTGTGTCGGTAACAACAATTTTAATGTAATCCCCAGCGCTCATCATGTCTGGTCCGCACGGGCGCGCCTTTTTGATTTTTTCTTTACTTGCAGAAATAGTAAATAATCCTCCCTTTGGCATTGCATCTTTGGCATTAACAGCTAAATTCAGGAAAATTTGAGTTAATTGGTTTTTATCCATTTTTATACAACCCAAATTACGTTTAAAGTTGGTTTTTAATGTCACAAAGGGTGCAATGGTGCGTTCCAATAAACCGGACAAATCCACAAATGCGTCATGCACGGAAATTGTTTGAATCCGACTGGGTTGTTTACGAGAAAAAGTCAAAAGTTGGCCTACTAATCCAGCTGCTCTATTCGCATTATTTTTAATTTGCATTAAATCAGGGAAAGACGCATCACCTAATGGATGGCGATTGAGTAATAAATC
>CALXUD010000024.1 GCA_944391585.1 uncultured Alphaproteobacteria bacterium
AGTGCTCAATATAAAGCCACCGGTTCTTATGATTATGCATTAAAAACGGATTACGATATTGAAGAATATCATCCACAATGCGGATTAGATATGAAATATCCTTGCTTTTTTATACGAAATGTGGATGAAGGAGTCTGTCAAGCATTACCACTAGATCGATCTATGTTTACTGATATAGGCTCGGCACCGAATGATTTTGATTTTAGTACGGATGAGCCCCGGTTGTTTCGAGGAGAAAAATGTCAGGAGGGAAAAGGAATGCTTATCTTTTATATAAATCCCGATTTATTCCAAGGAGAAGACGATTACGTTTATTAGTATTTTCTCTTGATTTTTTGTTTTTAATCCCTATTTCTTTTAAGAATTATTTTCATTTATAAAAAAAGGAGGGAAAAATGGAAATTATTACAAAAATTGCCGCCGCATTGTTGATTGTTGGCGGGTTAAATTGGGGATTAATCGGATTGGTTGAATTTGATTTAGTCGCTTTCTTATTCGGATCAATGTCTATTCTCAGCCGGATTGTTTACACATTGGTTGGGGTGTCGGCTATTTGGGTTTTAGTGGATTGGGCGCGCCATATGTCATTAAATCGGTAGTAAAAAAAAGGGCTTTTCAAAAGCCCTTTTTCAATTTAATTTATCGTTAACCGAGCTGAATTCCTAATTTTCCACCGGCGAGAATGTGAGCATGAACATGAGGGACTTCCTGACCGCTATCGGTGCCGGTATTAAAAACCAAACGGTAACCGTTTTTTTCAAGGTTGAGTTTATCCACTACTTTTGTAATAGCACGGAAAAAACCCATGATTTCCTCTGTAGACCCATGTGCCATTAAATCGGAATAATCCGTAAACATCCCTTTAGGAATTACTAAAACATGAATCGGAGCTTTTGGATTAATATCTTTAAAAGCCAAAGCATAGGTGTCTTCGTATAAAATATCAGTCGGAATTTCGCCGCGAATGATTTTTGCGAACACGTTGTTTGCATTATATTCCATTGTTTATCCTTTCTTTTTTATTGCGATTTTGATATAAAAACAGTATAAAAGATATTATAAAGAGAAACAATCGGATTGTAAAATGAAAAAAGTTGTCTTATTTCTTAGTGTTTTATTTTTCAGCTTTGCGGCATCGGCGGAGTTATTTTTGGTTCAAAATGTGTCGGTCAGCGCAATGGCAGACTCCGGGGTGAAAGCTAAAGAAGCAGCATTATTGCAAGGGGCGCAGCAGGCGTTTTCGGATTTATTAAAAAAAGTGGCATTGGTTCAAAACTCGGAAGATTTACCGCTTTTGGCTCCGGAAGATGTGGCGAATTTTGTGCAAGATGTAGTGATTAATGAAGAGCAGACAACAGCTTTGAAATATACCGGTTCTTTAAATTTTCGGTTTAATGAAAAGGCTGTTAAAACGTTTTTAAAGGGGCAAAATATCCCCTTTTTAACACAAGAGCCGCCGCGTTTTGTTATTGTGCCGATTTGGCAAGAGGGCGGACAGGTTTATACGTTATCATCTGATAATCCGCTTTATGATGCGGTGGGTCAGTTAAATCAATCTGATCGATTATTTCAATTTTTGGTGCCGGCAACAACGGTATCCGAACAAGCTTTAATAAACCCAGCTGTATTAACGGGCGCTGATTTATCAGGTTTGGAACCGCTTTTACGGTCTTATCCCGTGGATCATGTGCTGTGGGTTTTTGTGGAACGTCAAGGTGATATTTATCGGTTACAGGCACGAGCATATCCGTTTGATTTAGGTGCGGGTTCTCGTGTCGATTTTATGGCCTCGGCGCATGCGGCGGATCAAAAGTTGGTTGCTTCAAAATTATTAGAGAAAATGGCAGATGAGTTAGAGAGCGGTTGGCGGACGTTGCAGATGGAAAATCAAGGAAATGAGAGCACGTTTGAGATTCGGGTGCCGGTTGCAAATTTAACGGAATGGATTCAAATACGTCAAAAATTAAATGCGATAAATGGGATTGAAAAATATACGATTCAATCCGTGAACAGACAGCAACTGGTATTATTGATTTCTTCTAATCAACCGCGCGCACAGTTGGCGCGTCAATTTGAACAAAAGGATCTCTTTTTGATGCCGGATGAAACCGGTGGTTGGGTCCTATTTAGTGAAAATGTTTTTAAAGCACCGGAAACGGTGGTGCAGCAATTATAAAAGGAGAACAGATGCAACAAAAAAAGAAAAATTGGATTATTGCCGGCATTATTGGGTTGATTTTCATCTTTTTACTTTGGTTGGTAGAAGGAATTTTACTTCCCTTTATTGCCGCGTTATTATTGGCTTACTTTTTGGATCCAGCTGTGGATAAGTTGCAGCGCTATAAGTTATCTCGCACGGTTTCAACAACCGGTGTTGTCGGGTTGTTTATTTTTGTTGTGGTTTCATTGTTTTTAATTTTATTACCGATTTTGCAAACACAACTGGCAGCATTTATGGTTAAAATTCCAACATATGCCAGTGTGATTTGGAGTAAAATTAAAGCGCTTATTTCTCTTTCACAACAAAGCATGTCGCCCGATCAGATTTATAATTTGCAAAGCGCGGTAAATAAAACGGTTTTTACAACCTTAAACAGCGTGGGGGACATGTTGTTGAATTTCTTATCCGGCGGTATTGTGGTGTTTAACGTTTTATCATTATTATTGATTATTCCGGTGTTGTTATTTTATACATTGCGAGATTGGGACAAAATTACGAAAGAGGTGATGAATTTGATTCCCAAAAAACATGAAACTCAAACAAAATCATTATTATCCGATATCAACCAAACGTTATCCGGTTTTATTCGTGGGCAAGCTTCTGTGTGTTTGGTGTTGGCGATTTTTTACGCTGTCGGCCTTTCGTTGACGGGGATTGATTTGGGTGTTTTAATCGGGTTATTGACGGGGATTTTATCCTTCATTCCGTATTTTGGTTTTTTAACCGGTGTCGTATTAAGTGTTTTATTGGGATTAGCTCAAGGAGCCGGTTGGGGTGTTTGGATTGGTTTATTGATCGTGTTTAGTTTAGGACAGCTTTTAGAAAGCTATATTTTAACACCGAAGTTGGTGGGTGATAAAGTAGGATTGCATCCGGTATGGGTGATTTTTGCTTTATTAGCCGGCGGGGCTTTATTTGGATTTGTCGGGATTTTAGTGGCGGTTCCGTTTGCGGCGGTGATTGGTGTTTTGTTGCGGCGGGGAGTGTCTTATTACAAAACGACTGATTTTTATAAAGGACGTCAATAAAAATGGAAACGGTTCAATTAGCCTTATCGCTGCCGGTGCGGTCAGCTTTTGGGCGGTCGGATTTTTGTGTATCAGCGTGTAATGCAGAGGCTGTCAGTTGGATTGATCGGTGGCCTGATTGGCCGTTTCATTGTTTGTTGATTTACGGCGATTCCGGATGTGGAAAAACGCATTTGGGGCGTATTTTTTCTGATTTTCACATAGAGGCTGCCGATTTGTCGGCTGCGGATTTTGAAACCTTTCCCCAAAAAGTGGTGGTGGAAAATGTGAATGATCAAACAGATGAAACAGCCTTATTTCATTTATATAATTTCGCAATGGAATCTGGTCGTTCTTTAATTTTAACCGCAAGAAAGATACCTGTTTTTCAATTGGCGGATTTACAATCGCGCATGCAGGCGATGTTAAAAGTGCAAATCAAAGCCCCCGATGATGAGTTATTATTTGCTTTGTTGATGAAGGGCTTTTCCGAGCGACATATATTGGTGTCGGCAGATGTGTTGGAATACATTGTAAAAAATACCGAGCGTTCGTTTGCTGCAATTCAATCTTTTTTAGAAGCTGCGGATCAACTTTCTTTAGAGCAAAAAAGAAAAATTACGGTACCGGTGGTAAAACAGATTTTATCCCCCACATCCTTTGAAAAAGCTTGAACCTTTTTTAAAATTCCTCTATAACAAAAGTAAAGGAATAAATCATGATTCAAAAAACAGCACGATTTTTATTGGCTTTTATTTTTTTGATGTCGGGTGGCTTTGGTATATTGGCATTGATTTCTTACACAGCGGCAGATCCCTCACTCAATACGGCTAGTATGGGTCCCGCGTTAAATTGGATGGGTGCTCCAGGAGCAGATGTGGCTGATTTTTTGATGCAGGCGTGTGGCCAAATGGCGTTTTTATTACCGTTGGCGTTTTTTGTTTGGGGCGCTTTTTTATTATTTCGGGATATTCGGTTAAAGGGACGGATTTATGCGTTGTTGGGGATATTGCTTTTAGGATGTTGGTTGTTGGCGGATGTGCCGGCAAAACATTTAAATGAGTTAACCGATCCACAGGGTGGTTATTTGGGGTTTTATTTAAAACAATGGATCGGTAATCATTTATGGTATGTGCAGTTTATAGGTTGGTTTTTGATTGCAGTAGCATCTGTTTATGTGTTTAAAATTCCATTTTTATGGATAATGCGTCATCTTTGGGCGCTTATTGGGAAGGGGATTTCCCGTCGTTCCATTCCGATACCGACAGTATTACCGCAATCGGTGCAAGTATTGAAAAAAGTGCGCTTACCGAAAAAGAAAGAAGTTAAGCATGCTAAAAAGGAATCTGCTCTTGCATCTATACCTAAAATCCGTAAGAGCGATTTTGTTCTGCCGACAGTTGATTTGTTAAATCCAGCTAAAGCAGGGACTCATTCCGTTTCTGCTGATCAGATGAATCGGATTTCTAGAGAGTTGGAACAGGTTTTGGCACAATTTCGTGTCAATGGGCATGTTGTGCGTGCTAATCCGGGGCCGGTGGTGACACTTTATGAATTTGAGCCGGCCAGTGGGGTTAAAACAGCTGTTGTAATTGGATTAGCGGATGATATTGCGCGCGAAATGCGAGTAGTTTCCGTGCGAATTGCGGTGGTACCGGGCTCTAATGTCATCGGGATTGAAATGCCGAATCAAAAACGCGATACGGTTTACATTCGCGAGATGGTGGAAAGCAGTGGGTTTAAAAATTCAACAGGTGTATTACCGTTGATTTTGGGTAAAGATATTGGTGGCAAGCCCGTTTTTGCCGATTTAGCCAAGATGCCGCACTTGTTGGTGGCCGGTACGACCGGTTCCGGCAAATCGGTGGCGATTAACACGATGATTTTATCATTGCTTTATCGTTTTACTCCGGCGGAATGTCGCATGATTATGGTAGACCCTAAAATGCTGGAATTATCAGTTTATAATGGAATTCCGCATTTATTAACGCCGGTGGTGACGGATGCGGGAAAAGCGGTTGTGGCCCTTAAATGGGCAGTGCGCGAGATGGAAGATCGGTATCGAGCGATGAGTCAGTTAGGGGTGCGCAACATTGATGGATATAATCAAAAATTATTGGAAGCGGCGGCCAGCGGTAAAAAATTAACGCGACGAGTGCAAACAGGATTTGATTTGGAAACAGGGGCTCCGATTATTGAAGAACAGGCTTTGGATTTAACGCCGATTCCGTATATTGTTGTGATTGTCGATGAAATGGCCGATTTAATGTTGGTGGCCGGTAAGGAAGTGGAAGCGGCGATTCAACGGTTGGCACAAATGGCGCGAGCTGCGGGGATTCATTTGATTATGGCAACGCAGCGGCCGTCAGTGGATGTGATTACCGGCACGATTAAGGCCAATTTCCCGTCTCGGATTTCCTTCCAAGTGACCAGCAAAATTGACTCACGAACAATTTTGGGCGAGCAGGGGGCGGAACAATTATTAGGGCGGGGTGATATGTTATACATGCCTGCAGGTCAACGACCGCATCGAGTGCATGGACCGTTTGTCAGTGATGATGAAATTGAAAAAGTGGTTTCTCATTTACGAAATCAGGGCGAACCGGCTTATGTGAAAGCGGTTTTGGAAGAACCGGCGGGGGGTGTTGGAAATGCTGTTGGAGCAGCGCGTGGTGCTGCGGGTAATGGATCCGGTGATTTATATGATCAGGCGGTGGCGGTTGTGTTGCGGGATAAAAAACCAACAACCAGTTATTTGCAACGCCAATTCCGCATTGGATACAACAAAGCGGCGGATTTGATTGACCGTATGGAGGCGGAAGGGATTATTTCAAAACCGAATATTGCCGGTAAACGGGAAATTTTAGTCCCAACAGATAATGCTTGAGTAAGAGGGAAAAGCATGAAATTTAAAAAAATGGTATTTATATGTGGCATATTGATGGGATTACCGGCTTTAGCCGACGTAGCGCCAAATATTGACTCGCCGACGACACGTTCCATTTTACAAAAAGTGGAAACGGCTTATAATGCTATTCAAACGGTTCAAGCGGATTTTGCGCAGTTTAATTCTAAAGTAAAAGATGATTTGCAAACCGGAACGTTTTATATGGATAAGCCGGGGAAGATGCGTTTGGTTTATGAAAAAGGTTCTCCGTTGGAATTTTATGCTGTAGATGGCTATTTGATTTATCATGATAAGCAGGCGCAGGAAGTCAGTTATTTCGAGTTGTCTCAAACGCCGGTCAATATTATTTTGAAAGAAAAAATCGCTTTTGATGATCCGGAATTTTTAGTGACGAATGTGCAGGATATTTTGGATGAATATCATGTAACGGTGGAAAAAAAAGGCGCTTCTGAATTGGGGAGCATTACCCTTGTGATTGATAAAGATGAAATGGATTTAAAACAATGGGATGTGTTGGATATGCAAGGAATTCAATCAACGGTTTCACTCTATAATATTCAAAAAAACATTCCGATTGACAAAACGGTTTTTATGTTCCAAAATCCATATCAGCAGAAAAACAATAAATAAGGAGAAAAATGATGAAAAAATTATCTTTAGCAATTCTATCGGCAATTTTGATGATGAGTGTGCCGGCGATGGCACAGCGGACATGTTCTTATTCTCCGTTGCAAGAGGTTGTTCGTTCTGCAAATAAAGCAGCTGACATTGAACGTTTAGTGGCGCGTCGTGTAAATTTAAATACGCCGGTGCGTTGTGGCGGTACATTGGTTCAGTTGGCAATTTTGCGTGGAAATGTGGATGTTTTAAAAGTGTTATTGGATAATGGGGCCGATGTGAAGGCGTTAGTGAAATCTTCGGATTTCGGATTAAATAATGTGCTTCCGCAGGAAGTGCCGCTTATTTTCTTTGCAGCTTATAAAGCGCCAAATGCTGAAACATTAAAAGTGTTAGTTGATGCTGGTTTGGATATTACCGAAACAGATAGAAATGGGGAAAATATTTCGTGGTATTTGGATAGGAACCCAGTTTTAAGAGAAACACCGATTGCTAAAGAAATTGATGAAATTTTATTATTCCAAACAAGTGATACGCAAACAAACAATGAAGAAGCTCCGGCGCCGGAGCAGGCTCAAGAAGAATTGAAAGAAATTGTTGAGCCGGTTACAAATCGGAAGTTATAAGGCAATAACCTTCAGAAGAACTTTGGATCAGCGCGTTTGCCGCTGGTCCAATTTTTTGGCGCAAGCCGTAAATATGCGTTTCTACCGTATGGGTTTCGGTTTGCGGATGATAGCTCCATACTTCAGTCAATAATTCTTCTTTAGAAACCAGGTGCGGGCTTTGCTGATAAAGGTAAACTAAAAGAGCGGTTTCTTTTTCCGTTAAGCGAAAAGTTTGATTACTTTTTTTGTGAATAAGCTGGCGAGTGGCGCCGGTAAAAATAAAATCCGGTGTCTCAAAAGAGGGAGTATTTTTGTTTTTTTCAATCATTTGGCGTAGGGTGTTTATTAAATGTGCGGCAGATACGGGTAATGTTAATTCCGCCGTGCTGTCCGGATGTGTGCCACCCAAAATCAAAACAGGGATATCTGCAGGCTTTTTGAAGAAAGACTCAATGTCTGCAGGAGGAAGCAGAAGGACAAATGCTTCTGGTGTTGGATCCGAAAACGCGGTTTTGAACAAGGTTTCTAAATTCTTTTGATAGACAGGGTTGTTTGTTTTTATTTCAATCATTTTCTTGCCTTTTTGGGAAAGTTATTTTACTATACGGTCATATGTCATCCAGTTTAACAGAAAAAGGGTTGAAATGGTATTATTTTTCTACAAAGTTCTGATTTATCTTTTCTCGCCGCTTATTTTAATATATTTATTTATTCGTTATTTAAGAAACAAAGAAGATCATCAGCGCTTTTGTGAACGCTTAGGTAAAGCTACGCATGCGCGACCGGTTGGGCCGCTCATTTGGATGCATGGAGCTTCGGTGGGGGAATGTTTATCCATGATGCCATTGATTAAGAAAATTTTACATAAAAATGAAGCAGCGCATGTGATGGTAACTTCAGGCACTGTAACATCGGCTCAACTCATGAAAGAGCGCTTACCTGAACGTGCTTTTCATCAATATATTCCGGTAGATTTTCCATTTGCCGCCAATCGATTTGTTTCTTATTGGAAACCGGATGCCGTATTATGGTTTGAATCGGATTTTTGGCCAAATTTGCTTAATCGGATTCATCAAGAGGGAGTTCCATTGGTTTTGTTAAACGGACGGATTTCGGATCGGTCTTTTAAGCGATGGAAAAAAGCGCTTTGGTTTATTCGTCCGATTCAAAAATTGTTTACACTTTCTTTTGGACAGACTTTAGAAGATGCTAAGCGTTTAAGTATATTGGGGGCGCCGGAAGTGGTGAGTGTCGGAAATTTGAAATTTGCCGCCACTGTTCCGCCGTTTAAACGAAATATCTTGGCAGATTTGTTAAATCAAATCGGCAATCGGACACGGTTTTGCGCGGGTAGTACGCATTATCCGGAGGAAAAATTTATGGCTGAGATTCATCAGGCAATGAAGCAGGCGTATCCTGATTTCTTAACGATTTTATCGCCACGTCATCCGGGACGGGCAGATGAAATTGAGAAAATGTTGAAGGGGCGTGGGTTAACTGTAGCGCGCCGATCTCGACAAGATAAAATTACACCGGAAACCGATATTTATTTAGCAGATACAATTGGCGAGATGGGACTGATTTATCAACTGGCTGATTTTGTGTTTGTTGGAGGTTCTTTAATACCGTTTGGCGGACAAAATATGTTAGAACCGATGCGATTACGACGCACGGTTTTTGTTGGTCCATATGCTTTTAATTTCAGGGAAATCGTAGCACGTGCCAAACAGGAAAATGCGTTGATTGAAGTACAGTCTGCTGCCGAATTGACTGGAAATTTAATTCAATTACTCAAAACGCCCGAAGAAGCAAATATAATTGCACAAAATGCAGAACAAATGGCGTTATCGGAAATGGCTGTTTTGGAACGGGTTTATGATACATTGTCTGAAAAAGAGGTTTTAAAATGAAGGCACCGGCATTTTGGTATCGACAAAAATCTGTGTGGGCCGGGTTATTGAAGCCGATTAGTTTTGTGTATGCTTATTCGGTCGCACGTCGTTTTAAAAAGGCGACGCCTTATCAATCGGATGTGCCGGTTATTTGTGTTGGAAATTTGACTGTGGGCGGAACAGGAAAAACGCCGGTTTGTTTGGCAATCGGTCAATTCTTAAAGCAAAAGGGAATTTCGTTTTTTTATTTGAATCACGGTTATAAAACCAAAGAAAAAAATGTGATTGTTCAGTTGGAAAAGCAATCGGCATTAGATGTTGGAGATGAAGCAATTTTATTAGCATTACATGCGCCGACTGTTGTGGATAACAAGCGAGCGCGCGGAGCTCAAAAAGCCGTTAAAAACGGAGCAAAAGCTATTATTATGGATGACGGATTTCAAAATCCCAGTTTGGTTAAAAGCTTTTCATTTGTTGTCGTAGATGGGAAAAAAGGATTTGGAAATGAGCTTGTTTTACCGGCGGGGCCCTTGCGGGAACCGGTATTAAGCGGTTTGAAGCGTGCCGATGCGATCATTATTGTTGGTGAAGATGTGTGGGGGGTTGATTTTTATTTAAAACGGCACCAGGTTGATTTGCCGATTTTAAAGGGGCGATTTGTTTTAAATCCGGAAATTGTAAAAGCTTTAAAAGGGCGTGATGTATTTGCGTTTGCCGGGATTGGTATGCCGGAAAAATTTTTTGAGGCACTACAAAATGCCGGTTTGAATGTAAAGGGCACTCAGAATTTTCCGGATCATTATTTTTATACAAATTTTGATATAGACGAAATTGTTCGAAAGGCTGGTTCTTTACCGATATTAACAACAACGAAAGATGCCGTAAAATTATCTGCCCGGGTGCGCAAAAAAGTGATTGTGATGGATGGACAATTTATTTTTGATAAACCGACTCAATTAGAACAGGTATTAAAAGGAGTTTTTGAATGAGTTTTAAAAAACAATGTCAGGCGGATCGTTCATTTTCTCAAAAGTGGATAACAGACCCATTGGTTGCGCTGATTGTGTCAGTTTTTTGGGTGTTTTTTAAAATTTTGCCAATTCGAGCAGCGTCGTTTATTGGTGGAATATTGGGAGAAATATTGGGTTTTGTGATGGTGCGCAAGAATCGGATTGCCATGTATAATTTAAAAGTGGCTTTTCCGAAAAAAAGTGAGGCAAAACGGCGTTTGATTTTGCGTAAAATGTGGCGGCACTGGGGGTGTTTTTTTGGAGAAATGCCACATGCGCAAGAATTATTAGATATTTCGCAGGTTGAAGGAGAAGAAAATTTAAATGAAATGGCTAAAGACGGTAAAGGCGGTTTTATTTTTTCTGCTCATTTGGGAAATTGGGAAATGATTTCTCAGTTAATGGCTCAACATGGGATGTTGGTGGCATTGGTGTATCGTGCAGCTAACAATCCATGGCTGGATAAGTTGATGTTCAAAAAGCGGGTAGGTATTTTGATTCCGAAAGGGTTGGAAGGTGCACGGCAGATGATTCAAGTTTTGCGTGATAAGGGACATATTGCTTTGTTGGCAGATCAAAAATTAAATGAAGGAATTGAAGTGCCGTTTTTGGGAAAACCCGCAATGACGGCTTCAGCAATGGCAACTTTGGCGATTAAAATGAATGTGCCGATTTATATGGGAAAAAGTATTCGGCAAAAAGACGGACGCTTTTTAATAACTATTTATCCGGCACTTCAAATGCCTCAAGAAAAGGATGTGGAAAAGGCTGCTCGTCAGATTATGACGCAAGTTAATCAGATTATGTCAGAATGGATTAAAGAAAATCCAGAACAATGGCTTTGGATTCACAGGCGATTTGATAAAAAAGAATATCAAAATTAAATGCTATGATGCAAATAAAAGTTGTTTTTTTGTGAAATTGAGTGCATACTAAAACCGTTTATTAAACAGGTCATGTAAGGAAGGAAAATTTTGAATCCAACGGATTTGAAATTAAGAGCTCAAAACAAGGAATCCGGTCGGTCTATGATTGACCTGCTTGGGGCTTTGTTTTTGATGGGTGTTTTGTCTGCTACCTCTGTTTTAGGTATTCATTATATTCAAAAAAAGAAGGCGTTGGATGATTTACTGCTTGATTTATCCAGCGAATCTGTTTATATCTCTGTGCAAGCATTGAATCAACGGCCTCAGTTAAAAACAAGTGTTTCCCGTACGAGAAATGGATATTTTTTGGCGTCTGATTATAAAATTCCCGGTCATTATGATTCGTTTGTTTTAACCGTTGCTGGGGTGCCGGCAGAAGTTTGTCGAGAAATTTTAGAAAGCCGCTGGGAGTTGCCCAAAAATGTGTTAATCAATCAGGAGCCGGCGGTTAGTGTGGCACAATGCGATTCAAATAAAGGCCGTGATTTATTGGAAATGCAATTTGAAGTGAGCACGGCGTTGGAATCCGGTTTTTTTGATCCAAGCAAGGAACGGTGCTCACAAAATACGGATTGCCAATCCAATTGCAATGGCTCTTGTTCGGCGGATGGGTTTTGTGTTTATGTTCCTTGCGCCACCGGTGAGATGTGTGTGGCATTGGATGATGAAAATAAAACAAAAATGTGTGTGACACCAGAACAGGTGGAGCGTGAAAAGTTATCTATTTGGAAAATTTTAAGTACTTTGGTAAGTGTTTTGTTTGAGTCTTAATTCTGTAAAAAAAGACTTGAAATTTAAAAAAAAATATGATATATATCCCTCGCATTCGTAAAGACGGATGTATTTCGCATGCAGGGAAGCGGTTTGTCGGGTGTTCCGATTAAGTCAGCTCCGGTGTGTTTCAAAAAAGAAGCATATTTGCCCTGCAGAGGTTTAACTGGAAAAGAAAGGATTTAAAAATGACTCTTCCAACTATTTCTATGCGTCAATTGATTGAAGCTGGCGCTCATTTCGGGCACAACGTGCGGCGTTGGAATCCGAAAATGGAACAATATATTTATGGTGTACGCGGTGGTGTGCATATTTTAGATTTAGGTCAAACGGTGCCGATGTTATATCGAGCAATGGAAGCCGTTCGCGATGTGGCGGCAAAGGGTGGCAAAATTTTATTTGTAGCCACAAAACCGCAGGCTCAGGAAATTGTGGCCGAAGCAGCCAAACGTTGTGGTCAATACTATGTCAATCATCGTTGGTTGGGCGGGATGTTGACCAACTGGAAAACGGTTTCTCAAAGTATTCGTCGTTTGAAAGAAATTGATCAAAAATTGGAATCCGGTGAATTCAATGGGTTAACAAAAAAAGAAAAATTGAATATTACGCGTGAACGGGAAAAACTGTTCAATTCTTTAGGGGGTATTCAAGATATGAACGGTCGTCCGAATTTACTGTTTGTAATTGATGTGCCGAAAGAAGATTTAGCTATTGCGGAAGCCAAAAAACTGGGAATTCCGGTTGTGGCAATTTGCGATTCCAATGCCAATCCAGATGGTATTATGTTCCCGATTCCGGGTAATGATGATGCCATTCGCGCGATTCAATTATACTGCGATTTAATTTCGGGTGCTGTATTAGACGGTATTCAAGAAGAATTGGCGGCAGCCGGCGTTGATGTCGGTGCGGCAACGGAAGTGGTTGAAGAAGTGGTGGAAACACCGGTTGAATCATCCGCAGAAGAAGCAAAAACAGAATAAAAACGTTTTGTTTTTTAAGAGGGCGGATGGGAATTTTTCTCAACGTCCCTCTTTTATTTAATAAGAGGAGAAAAAAATGGCTGAAATTACAGCGAGTTTAGTAAAAGAGTTACGTGAAAAAACAGGCGCCGGCATGATGGAATGCAAAAAGGCATTGACGGAAACAAATGGCGATTTGGAAGCTGCAATTGATTGGTTGCGTAAAAAGGGTTTATCTGTGGCGGCGAAAAAGGCTGGTCGAATTGCTTCTCAAGGTTTGGTCGGATTGGCTGTGGACGGCAACAAAGGTGTTGTGGTTGAAGTGAATTCGGAAACAGATTTTGTTGCGCGCAATGAAGAATTCCAAAATTTTGTGAATGCCACAGTGGATGCCGCTTTGGCCGGCGCAAGCGAAATTGAAGCATTGAAAGCAGCTTCAATGAATGGAAAAACAGTTGCTGACACTTTAACGGATTTAATTGCCAAAATCGGCGAAAATATGAATTTACGTCGTGTGGCGGGTGTGTCTGTGACGGAAGGAGTTGTTGTGCCGTATGTGCATACTGCCGTGACATCCAATTTAGGTAAAATCGGTGTGTTAGTGGCTTTAGAAAGTAAAGCTGATCCCGAAAAATTAAAAGAGTTGGCTAAAAAAATCGCTATGCATGTGGCAGCCGCTTCTCCGCGCTTTTTAACGATTGCCGATGTAGATGAGGCTTCTTTATCTCGCGAAAAGGCGATTTTTGAAGAACAAGCGCGTGCTTCCGGTAAACCTGCAAACATCATTGAAAAAATGGTGGAAGGGCGTTTACGCAAATTCTATGAAGAAGTTGTGTTGATGGAACAGGCTTTCATTATGGATCCGGATAAGAAAATTAAAGATATTTTATCCGAAGCTGAAAAATCTTTGGGCGCACCGATTACCTTAAAAGGATTCGTTCGTTATGCTTTAGGTGAAGGTTTGGAAAAGAAAAATGAAGATTTCGCCGAAGAAGTGAAAAAACAAATCGGGTAAGAATCTTTTCTTTCAAATCAATCCCCGTCTTTTGGCGGGGATTTTTTAGATATGAAAATACTCTTTTCAAATGAAAAAAAAAATGATATAGTGCTTTGAAATAAGAAAAAGGAAAGATATGAGCGAATCTGAAAAACCTCTTTATAAGCGCATTTTGGTTAAATTATCCGGTGAAGGATTAACAAATGGGGAGTTAACAATTGA
>CALXUD010000025.1 GCA_944391585.1 uncultured Alphaproteobacteria bacterium
ATGTTTTCAAGCTATAAAAACGCTTATATTTTAGCGCTTATTTTATCTCTTTTTTATTTTGTCCCATTTCTGCTTCAAGGCTGGTCAACGGACGTATGGGTTCGTTTTATGCGTATTCAGGAATGGGCTGAGGCCGGATTTCCGTTAAAAGAAACCCTGATGATGAGTCAGAATTATCCGTTTGGACATGAAATGCATTGGACCAGGCCCTTGGATTGGATAGGATATGCTTTTGCTTGGCCGTTTATTCCGAATTGGGGATTGCATCGGGCTTTGGAGATAATGTCATTTTATGTGCCGCCGATTATTTTTTTGATAGGGGTTGCGGGCTTTTTTTATGCTTTGCGTGGCTATTTATCCCCTAAAGCGGCGTTTCTTGCATTTGCTTTATTTTTTTGGAGTCGGGGCTATGTTTGGGGGCAATCGGTTGTCGGGTATTATGATCATCATGTGTTCCATTTTGCCTTATTGATGTGGACATTAGCTTTGGTGGCTCGGTATTTTCTAAAACCCCAAGCGTTGTCTTTAATGATTGGAGCCGGCATTTTAACGGCTCTTGGTACTTGGATTACGGCTGAATTTTTTATCAATCTATATATTGTTTCCATTCCCTTCATCCTTTATTGGTTGGTTTATAATCGTTCTTTAAAACCGCTCATTTTTTATACGGCAGCTTATACATTAACCTTATTGATGGCAATGACTTTTGATCATCCGATAGCCGGTTTTTGGACATTGGATTTTTATCGTGTTTCTTTATTTCATGTGTTATTAGGTCTTTTTAATCTGATCGTATTATTTATACTGATAGGTTTTTTCCGATTAGTGCGCACAAGTCTTTTGCGTCGGTTTATTTATGGCGCTTTAGCGGGTATCAGCCTGTTATGTTTTCTTTGTTTTGCCTTTTCGGATATTTTTATTCGGCCGTTGGTGGATCCGTTTATTCGGCATTTTTGGATTGTACATGTGCAAGAAATGCAACCATTATATAATACTCCGGGTGTAGTGCCATGGGTTATTTTACCGTTGATGATGGTGTTGGGCTTTTGTGTGTATGCCGCTTTACATTTTAAGGACAGAAGAACGGCATTTGTTGTTTTATTGATTCCCGGATTGTTATTTTATGCCGGTATGGTGGCTTTTCATATCCGCGTTGGAGTTAGTTTAAACACGTTTTTGGTTTTGTTAAGTGCATTGTTCTTTAAATTGGTTTTCTTCCCGCGTGAAAAAGGATTTAAAATCACGTTATTGTTTATGATGTATTATTTGTGTTGGCTGTTATTTTTAATGCGTGGAGATATGATGTTAAAACGTATTCAGACGGGTGTTTTTGATTATTATTATAATCAATATGAGAAAAATCAATCGGTTTATGTTCCGAAAGAATTAGAAAAAAATGTGCTCAAACGTTTTAAAATACAACAAGATAGGGAAAAATTGATTCGCTATGGAGAGGCTGCTTCGCATCCGGTAAAAGCAATAAAAAATGAGGAAAAACTTTTATCGCAACAAAATCCGAAAACGTGTATGATTTCAAAAGAAGCAATTGAATTTTTAAAAGAAGATTCGTCAAAAGGCGGAGTTATGATGGAGTTATTCCGAGCCCCTGAAATTTTATGGAAAACAGGTCGACCGGTGTTTGGTGGACCGTATCACGGCATTATTGACGGACACAAGGATTTATTCTTTGCCTTTTTTGATCGGTCAACATTTAAACAAGCGTATGATATTGTTCAAAAACGTCAGGTAAAACATATTTATTTACAGCATCCGAAATGTTATGGATATATGTTTGCACATCCGGATTCTCAGGAAGAATATCCGAATTTGGAAACAACATTTTACTATACGCTTTATAATCAAAGTAAGGATGTCCCTGATTGGGTAAAGTTGGTGTTTGATAATCCAAATTCGGGTGAGAAGATTTTTCAGGTTATTGAATCGAAAAAGAAAAAATAATTCCGAAACGTGTCAGCGCATTAATTGTTCTCGGACAAGTGGTAAATCAATACCGGTATGTTGTTTTAAGAAGAAACCGGTGAGAATCAGAGCCTGTGCGATTTCATCTAGTGTTGCCGATTTTTCGGGGAATTGTAAAAAGGTTGGGAGTTTGAGCAGCTTATCCTGATAAGGTTTACCGCATGTTTGACAAACTGCTCGGCCGGACTTTGGTGAAACATAAATCAGATTTTGAGTGCATCCATTATTGGCACATACTTTTAAATCCAACCCAAAACCCAATGTTGTGAGTAAGCTCATTTCAAAAAAAACGTATTGCTTTAAAAAATCATCTTGTGTTAAAGTGGTTAAAAATTTTTGTAGGGCACTATATAGCTCGGGATAAGGTTGGCGTTCCGGAATGGTTTTTTCAATTAAATAACAAGCGGATAAAAGAGCCGCCAGTCGTTTTTTGTCGTCTAAAAAAGAGATTGAAAACGCATTGAGTTGTTCCAGATAAAAGGTGCCGAGTTGTTCCGAAAGGCGCGCTTGCCAACGGCCTTGAACAAAAGTGGCCGGCTGGGGCGCATTTTTGGCGCGATAAAGACCGGTATAACGTCCATGTTCCGGTGAAAAAATATTCAAAATAAAGCTCTTATCATTATAGCGTTTGGCGCTCAATACAAACCCAAGATTGATTTCAATTTTAGGCATTGAAATCCAACCCCCATTCAGTGAATTGAGAGCGGTCATCACTCCAATTTTGTTTGACTTTAACAAACAAGAATAAGTGAACCGGGCGCTCAAAAATCTCGGTTAATTCTGCCCGAGCGGCGGAACCGATTTTCTTAATCATTGTGCCGTTTTTCCCAAGAACAATAGATTTTTGCCCGTCCCGTTCCACAAAAATGGTTTGTTCAATGCGAAAAGCGCCTTTGTTTTCTGTAAAAGCCGTTGTTTGAACAGCAACGGCATAGGGCAATTCCTGGCCCAAGAAAAGAAAGAGTTTTTCCCGAGTGACTTCGGCAGCAAACAAACGGTTTGGTAAATCGGTTAATTGGTCTTCTTCAAACAACCAAGGTCCCGGTTTTGCCTGTTTTAAAAGAGCTTGTTTTAATTCGTCCACATTTTCCCCAGTTTGTGCTGAAATCAGAAATGTTTCTGAAAAGCAGGGCAAATTAAATTTAGCAATGAGAGGAAGCAATTTATCTTTTGAAAGGGCATCAATTTTATTCAGTGCTAAAATGGCTTTCTTTTTATTTTGAATCAGGTAGTCAATTAATTTTTGTGTGGCTTCTGTTAATCCCTTTTTAGCATCCACGACGAGTAAACAGATGTCTGATTCATCAGCTTCTTCAAAAGCGGAGGCAATCATTGCACGGTCAAATCGGCGTTTAGGATTAAAAATCCCCGGGGTATCAACCAAAACCAATTGTGTCTTATCTTCCACAAGAATACCGCGAATGCGGGTACGTGTGGTTTGAACTTTAGGTGAAACGATTGAAATTTTACTGCCGACCAAACGGTTAACCAATGTGGATTTACCGGCATTTGTTTCACCCAAAATCGCTACAAAGGCAAAATAGCTATTTTTGTTTAGAGGGGCCATTGAGTTTCTCCAAAAGTATTTGTGCGGCTTGTTGTTCGGCTGTTTTTTTAGAATCCCCTTGTCCGATGGCTGAACCGATATGAGGAATTGATACCTCTATTTGAAAAGAAGGAGCGTGATCGGGGCCCGTTTTTTGCAAAATGGTGTAAATCGGAAGTGTATGTCCTTTCTTTTGTGCGAATTCTTGCAAGGTGGATTTCGGATCTTTAGGAGCTTGTTTATTTTGACGCATTAAAGGCAGCCAAATTGAGAGAATAAACGCTTTAACTGTGTCAAGCCCCTGATCCAAGTAAAGAGCGCCCAATAAAGCTTCGCATACATCAGCTAAAATAGATTGGTTTTGACGCAGTTCTGTTTCATTTGTAATCAAAAGCCGAGGTAGTTGAAGTGTATGAGCCACATCGGCCAACGTTTCTTCTCGTACCAACTCCGTGAATCGGCGTGCCAGAATACCTTCTTTTTCATCTGGATGTTGGGTATAAAGCATTTCCGCAACAACGAGACCCAGAACGCGATCACCTAAAAACTCCAATCGTTCATAAGAAGCCGTTTTACCATGATGGGCCAGCGTTAATGCTTGGCGCAAAAGGGATTTATTTTTAAAAAGAGTTTGAATATCTTTCATCAGTTAATCCCCGTGAAAAAACGTTTAAAACGTAACATAGAGGGCCATTTCCAAAATTGGAAAAAATAACCGGTGCCGTTTGTAGAGTAGAAAATAAATTCGGCGCGTCCTTCTAAGTTTTCAAAGGGAACAGAACCGAAGTAGCGGCTATCCAGTGAATTATCTCGATTGTCACCCATCATGAAAAAATGTCCCGGCAAAACCTTAAAGGGACCAACATTATCGTAGTTCATGTTATCCGCTCGCTCATAAATATCATGTTTCACTCCGTTGGGTAATGTTTCTTCATAGCGTTTATAATGCATCAATCCATGTTCTGTTGGCCAATCTTCTTCTCCTTTGAAGGTGCGCTCTACCAAAGTGTCATTGATATACAAGCGACCGTTTTTCATTTCAATGGTATCTCCCGGTAAGCCGATGACGCGTTTAATATAATCGGTTTTATTATGTGTTGGTTCCTTGAAAATCACCACGTCGCCACGTTTAGGGTTTTCCCCAAACAGACGATTTTGTGGCATGATTGGAGGAGAGTAGGGAAAAGAGTGTTTGGAATAACCATACGGGTATTTTGAAATAAACAAGTAATCCCCGACCAATAAAGTAGGAACCATGGAGCTGGATGGGATATTATAAGGCTCAAATAAAAACGAACGGATGAGAAGAGCCAGAAAAACGGCGATCAAGATGCCACCAACATTTTTAAGAGTGCGTGTTGTTTTTGCGTGTATTTCCATTTGTGTTTTTACCTTTTTTATGATACATTATTTGGCAATTGTTATACAGTAAAAAGAAAGATTTGTCCATGTTAAAATTTAAAGTGCTTTCTCAAGAAAAAAAATCAAGACGTGGTGTTTTATCCACAGCGCATGGTGAAATTCAAACCCCGTGTTTTATGCCGGTGGGAACGGTTGCCACAGTAAAGGCAATGACAACCGATGCCGTTCGGGCAACAGGAGCTGAGATTATTTTAGGAAATACCTATCATTTAATGTTGCGGCCGGGCGCCGAGCGTGTGGCACGATTTGGTGGATTGCATAAATTCATGAACTGGGCGGGACCGATTTTAACCGATTCGGGCGGATTTCAAGTGATGAGTTTAGCCGGATTACGCAAAATTACGGAAGAGGGAGTGACTTTCCAATCGCATTTGAGTGGAGAAAAATTTATGTTATCTCCCGAGCGTTCTATGGAAATTCAGTATTTATTGGATTCAGATATTACAATGGCGTTTGATGAATGTGTAAAATATCCGGCGGATAAAAAGGTCGTTCAAAAATCTATGGAACGATCTATGCGGTGGGCAAAGCGTTCTAAAGAGGCATTTGTGGACAGAAACGGGTATGGTTTGTTCGGCATTGTGCAAGGTGGTATGTATCAAGATTTGCGAGAACAATCAGTTCAGGCATTGAGAGAGATTGGTTTTGACGGCTATGCCATTGGCGGTTTGGCTGTGGGCGAGGGGCAGGAAATGATGTTTTCTGTTTTGGATTATACAGCATGTGCTTTGCCGGATGATAAACCTCGTTATTTAATGGGGGTGGGGCGACCGAGTGATATCGTCGGTTCGGTTTATCGTGGCGTGGATATGTTTGATTGCGTGATGCCCTCGCGTTCCGGACGTACGGCGCAGGCATTTACTTCAGAGGGAGTATTGAATTTGCGCAATGCGTGTCATCAGGATTCATTAGAGCCATTGGATAAAGAGTGCACCTGTCCGGCGTGTCAGAAGTATACACGCGGGTATTTACATCATCTGTTTCGGGCGGGAGAAATTTTGGGTAGTATGTTATTAACATGGCATAATATTCATTTTTATCAGAATTTGATGCGTCAGATTCGTTCGGCAATTGAAGCGGGAACGTTTGAGCAATTTCATCATAATTTTATGAATCGGTATCAACATGACAGAAAAATGTAATTCATATCGTGTGGATGGCAAAGAAATTCACCTAGATGGACGGCGGGAATATCAGGGATTGCAGAAATTAACAAAAGAAATTCGTCAGATTGTGCAACCGATTTTAGGAAAGCATGGTTTTGCAAATGCTGATATTATTGAAAATTGGCCGTTATTAGTTGGGGAAGATTTAGCACGAGGCATTATGCCGGATCATTTGCATTTTGATCGGCAGGATCGCAAGAATGGTGTTTTATATGTTAAAAGTGCGGGAGGGGCATTTGCGATGTTATTGGAACATCAAAAAATGCGAGTGATTGAAAAAATCAATATGTTTTTCGGATATCCGGCCGTTGGTTCCATTAAAATTATTCAGGGAACGTTAAAGTTGAAAAAACCGGTTTTAAAAAAAGAAGTTAAACGGCTGTCTCAAAAACAAATGAAAGAATTAGAAAAAAAAGTTGAACAAATTGAGGATTTGGAATTGCGTCAAAAAGTTTTAGAGGTAGGAATTGCTTTGCTCAAAAAAGAGGGTTGACAATCTGATTTGTGTGCGGTATATAAAATAAAGTATAGTTTATTTGTGAGGAGAAAAACATGGTTGCGAAAAAGAAAAATGCCCCAAAAAAGAAATTAACAAAACGGGAACAGTTAATGCAAATGCCAAAAGAACAAGTTGTTGATAGAGAACGCACCTATCATGGGATTGCAATGGCAACAACCGTGACGCTGTATATTGTTTTCACCTATGCGGCTTATATTTTGGCAAACTACAACGTTATTTTGCAAATTAAGCACTAAATTTCAAAAGTTAGAGAAAAAAGATCGGATTGTTTTTTACTTGACAATCCGGCTTTTTTTGTGTATGATGCCGGCTATTCCCTGAGAATGTGGGTATTCGGAATGAGCCGAATATCACGCATTGCAGAGGTTTTTCGGCGTTAAGTATGTTGAAAAGCTGTTTGGGCAAATGACTATCGGGGACAATAAAATAAAGGAAAAGACATGTCTAAAAGATTAAGTTCTAAATTTAAAATTGACCGCCGTTTGGGGGTTAACCTGTGGGGAAAAGCAAAGTCTGCTTTTAATAAGCGCAACTATGGTCCGGGGCAACATGGTCAAAACCGTGGAAAACCGACAGATTACGGTGTTCAATTACGCGCAAAACAAAAATTAAAGGGCGTTTATGGAAACGTTTCTGAAAAACAATTGCGTAAGTATTATGCCGAAGCGATTCGGCGCAAGGGCGATAGCTCTGAAAACTTAGTCGGTATTTTGGAATGCCGTTTGGATTCTATTGTTTATCGTTTGAAATTTGTACCGTCGGTATTTGCTGCACGTCAATTTGTCAGCCACGGTCATGTAACGGTGAATGGTAAAAAAGTGAATATTCCATCTTATATGGTTAAAGTGGGTGATGAAATCGCTGTGCGCAATAAAGCAAAAGAAATGGCATTTGTGATTGAAGCTCAGGCAGCTACGGATCGTGAAGTTCCGGATTATTTGGAATTGGATGCCAAAGAATTGAAGGGCAAATTTATTCGAATTCCGAAATTAGCTGATATTCCATATGCCACACAAATGGAACCGAATTTGGTTATCGAATTCTATTCTCGTTAATCGAGAAAGGAATATTGAAAAAGCTCTCTGGTTTTCAGAGGGCTTTTTTTATTTCTTTTTTAGAAAATTTACTATATTGTGAAAAAAGCGGAGGATGTTGTGTTTTTTCAAAAAAAAGAAGGTCAGATTTCAACCTTAAAAGAAACCCGTTTTTTAGCTTTAAAAAAAGTTATTTTTCATGGGGTAGATTGGTTTTACGTCATTCGACCTAATGTCCCAGGAACTGTGACCATTATGCCGGTTTTAAATAAACGAAAAGTAATTTTATTGGAAACAGCTCGACCGCCGATTATGGCAGAAGGAATCGCTCGTAAATGTATTGAATGGCCGGCGGGCATGATTGGAGACGAACGTATCGGCGAAACAGTTGAGGAAGCGATTGCGGCGGAGTTATTGGAAGAAACGGGTTGTCAGGCAGATAAAATAAAAATATGCACTGAACGTTTGGTTTCATCTCCGGGATGTTCCAGTGAAACGACGGTTTTAGCCATGGCGGATATTTCATCAAAGCCGGTTCAAAAAGCAATTACAGACGGGGGTATTATTACAAATTGGTTTGAAGTTCCGATTGAAACGCTGTTTGATTTTTTAGCAGATAAAGAAAGGGAAGGGTATGCAATTTCATTATCCGTTTATTCAGGATTAGCTTTTTTATGTCGGCGTTTTCCTTCTTTATTTTCTCAAAAGAAGTAATTTAATCCCACCGTGAAGGTATTATTACTGTGCGGGTGAATATCTTTGAGGATATATGTGGCAGAAAGGCCCAAATTTTGAGCTAAATTATAGGTGAAATTAAATCGAATGTTGGTTTGATTTAAATACCAGTTATCAGAAAAAAGGCGTTCAGCTTCAATCAAAAGCTGATAGGTATTGAAATAGCCGACAATGCCGGTTTTTGCGCCAATGTTGATGCCTAGATTGTGTGGCAAAAAACCGCCATAGTGCATTCCGGTTTCTCCCAAAAAGAAAGCATAAAGTTTTGGTGTTAATTCAATGGTTAACCCTGTGCCTCCAGATAAATCATAGGTGTATCCGTATGTATTTGTTTTGGGATTCCAATTGCGGTTAATGCCGGTTTTGATGGTGTAAGAAAAAGGATGAAATAATGCATTCCATGGGGATAGGGAAGTGATTTCAACCAATTGTAATTGTTGTAAAGACAGTTGTTTTAAAGCATCATAATAACGTAAGTTTGTGTTTAAGAAATTGATTTCAGAGCCGTTTAAAAGACCGTTTGGGCGATCGGTTAGGGCGTGATAGGCGGGGCGGATTTGAATCTCTTGAAATGAATTGCCGCGTTCAAATCCTTGAGCTAATGTAATTCGTGCAGAATGATGCGCTGTTAAGGGAGAGGGCATTTGGATAGCTGGTGGGGTGGAAGGTGTGTTCAACTTGGTTCTGTTTTGAAGCGTTTTAAAAGTTTGGCGGCGGTAGGTTTTTAAATCAGTTTTGCCTTCAGTCCATTGGTATTGGATGAATTCATAAGCGGTTTCTAAAATAGCGGCTTGTTGTGTGGGAGTAAACTGTGGGGAGAGTTGCAATGTTTCTAAATAATTTAAAAGCTCTTTTTTCTCGTTTGAGGTAAGATGGCGATAGCGTTCAGCAATTCGGCGTTGGCGTGATGGACGATATTGAACTCTATCAATCAGGTCGGTTTGATAAACGGCTTTTAATGTGTCCAGTGGAATAGTTTGAGCCGGAAAAGTATCGGCTAATTTTAATGTCGGGCGTACGGCATCTAAAAATTCCATGAGCATGTAGGAGCAGTTTTCCGTGAAGAAAAAATAGCGAGTTTGTGTATGTCCCAGCTCCCACAGATGTGCTACAAAAAAATCCAGTTCTCTGGAGGTTAAATTTAAATGAAACTCCCAAATATCCCGATTTTCAATGTTATTATAGGTGTTAATAATATCATAATATGGTTTGACGGTAAAACCGCCCATATAGCCTCCGGTTAGTCCCAAAACAGCAAAAAGTATCCCATTCTCATTCGGATCCACAAAAGCACCGTAATTCACACCATGTGCGACCAATTGAGTACGACCTTCGGGAATATCTATACGCATCAGGGTATGACCGAACAAGGAGGCGGGATTATTCATATAGGCATCTGTATAAAGCAATGTGATACCAATCGGATTTAAATCTTTTTTAAATTGTTCATATTTTGAACAATCGGGAAATGGGGTTTGAATAAGTTTTTTTTGTTTTAAAAATTGATAGCGTGCCGGAAAGCGGCATTGTGTTTCAGTGTCGTTTGATTGAAATAGCTGAAGTGTTGCATTTAATTCGGCATCGGGATTTGTTTTCCCATCGGATGCCAGAAAAAAATTTTCTGAATCAATAGTACTTTTTACACCAAAGAGTGAAGGACGATAGTGTCCTAAAGCAAGCCATTCGGGGGAGTGTGCAACAAAGGTTGCTTGAACTGATGGGATTAAAAAAAATAAAAAAAGAGCCCCATTTAAAATGAACAGGACTCTTTTTCCACGCATAATACGTCCACTTTTAAGCGGCAACATTCAACAAATTCATCAGATTTGTTGCAACGGCCAAAACTTGAACATTTTCATCCGGAAATAATTCATTGAAATGTTCTTTGGATACTTGTGCGACTTGTTCGGAAGAAACACCCATAATGCCTGCTAATGCATCAATTGTTTCACCCGAACCGCGGGAAGCATCAAAAGCATATTGATCCATATTGTTTTCCAAGAAAGCAAAGACCAATTTGCCGGTACCTCCGGTGACCGTTCCGTTTGGATCACATCCCATTGTGCCGGATGTGATACCGAATGTTTGATTCCCAAAAGTGCCGTTTGTGGTCACAGCTAAAATTTGCATTAAAGGACCTTTTTGTCCTTTAAAAATAACGCTGCCCAATCCGCAACCGGTGCTGTCAACAGCGTGTGCCGGTGCTGTCATCAGCAAAACGCCCGCAACGGCAACCGAAGTTAAAATAATTTTTTTCATAAAAAACTCCTTTTCTATCAACTTTAGAAACATATCAAATTATTCATTGAAAGACAAGTTTTATTTTGAATGATATTCCCATTGTCGGGTATCAAAATCATAAGCGCAAACATTTTGCAAGTGATAATAATCAATATAACGTTGGATTCCATTTAGATATTCAGTATCTTTATCTAAGTGAAAATACTGGTAAGCAAATGGTTTGCGGCCGGAATAACCATTAATTGTTTTGAGATGAAAGCGATTTGCGATTTCAAACATATCCAAATTCCGATTATTGTATTGATGTGTTATTGAAGAAGTGGCATAAATAATTTTACAATCAGTGGGCGGTATGGGAATTGAATGGATGAATTTTTCGTGTGATTGATAATGCCAGCTTGGTTCGTTTACGCGGATATTTTCAAGGAAAAGAAGGGCTGTCAAAACGATCAGAAAAGCTGTTTTTGTTTTAGAATAACCCGAAATTGTTTTATATAATTCGTTTAAAGTATAAGCGATTAAAATAGAACAGGGAATGCTTTGAAAACCGATATATCGATTGGGAAAGCGAATAGCTTCGGCTCCCGGAATTGGTAAGATAAATTCATTCCATAACCCCATTCCTTTTTTATATTCAATGAGCAGGAAAAAAGCGCTTGCACATGTCAAAAAAGCGGTAAGTAGAATGTTCATACTTTGTGTCAGATTGTGACGATTTAGAATAAAACGGATAAGAGTGAAAAGAGCGCAGAATATCAATAAGATTAATGTGAAAACCGGAAAACCATCATTATTCATAATCGGGTGCAGATTCATTTCTTTTATAAAGTTGCCATATAGAAAATGCTTTGATGAAACATTCAGAAAATCCAGAAAATGAGGGGTCAATTGACGACCATGGACTCCGCTTTCTTGTGCCGCCGGCAGGTAAAATAAAATTAGAGGAAGTAATGCTAGACTGATGAGAAGGATATAAAACAAGCATTCCAAAAAGTTTTTTCGGATAAAATGAGAGGCTGTAATTACAATGGGAGAGTCCACAATCAGATAAAAGAATATAAATAAAATGCCAAAGAGAGCGATAAAAAAGGCTGTGTAAAACGAGGTATAGAAAATAAGTGCGTAAAGAATTAAAGCAGAAAGGGCATTTTTTATGCGGATAGGACGTGTTTTTGCCATGAAAAAACGGAAAATAAAAATCAACAAGAATGGAACCAGCGAATAAGTGATAAACTGGGTATGCCCGAGATCAATTATGGCATAATAGCGATTTGAATAGCTGAATAAAATCAAACCCAGAAAGCAAAGAAGTGTTTTTAATTTTAAACAATTTTTTAAAAAATAAAAGAGCGCCAACGAGCCCGCAAAATGGATGCCAATAAAAATAATTTTAGAGCTTAAATAAGTGGATAATCCAATCATTTTTAAAGGGATGAGAAAAATCCCGTAAATTAGATTTAAATCGGAATATGCCAGCGCATGAGAAGAGGGATAAAACATAGATATTTCCGTAAATCCTTCCAATCCTTGTAAAAAGCGATGCCAATGTTCAGAGATTAGAATATTTAACCGATGATCCCCCGGAGCGGCAAATAGTAAATCCGAAAAGAGGTAGGGATAAAAGAAGAAGATTTCTAATCCCAGTATCAATCCAAAAACAGTGCTTTTTTGAAGAAAATTCATGTATTTCATTTTTTGAAAAAGACAATATATTTCCGTAAAGCGAAATTGCCGAAGATACCGATAAGAGCCGTCCAGAATTTGCTCCACAGAGGGCTGATGTTTAAAGCGATTAATCCTAAAGTCATACCGTAATCAATGGCTCCCATAAGCAAGACGATTAAAGCATAAACAACAATTTCAGTTAACGTATTCCATTGAGCTTTATGTTTAAATAAAATTTTAATACATAAAAGATAATTCACGAAAGCAGCTATGCTGAAAGCGGTTGGAATAGCCAAAGTTAACGGTAGCAGATTTGTTTGATATAAAAGGGCAAAGCTCATTAAGTCAACAACAGCGCTGAGACCGCCGATGAAAAAATACAATAACAGTTGCATTGGAAGAGTCGCTGAGTGAGCACTATAATGTAATATACAATAAAGCGCATGAAAGCCATCTTTATAATTGATTTTTTTACCTTCTTCATAGCTACGGGGATTATAATGAATGGCGCATTCCCAAACGCGACATTTGGCTTGGGCAATCAATGCCGTGATTTCCGGTTCAAAGCCGAATCGTTTTTCTTTTAGGTGAGGGGCTAATTTTTGTAATGTTTCGCGGCGGAAAAGTTTATAGCAAGTTTCCATATCCGTTAAATCTAAATTCGTAAACATATTGGAGGTAAAGGTTAAAAAACGGTTCATCATTGTATGCCAAAAATATAAAACCCGCCGAGTTGTTTGCAATAAATAGCGCGAACCATAAACCACATCGGCTTGATTATTTTGAATCGGCTCCAACAGTTTCAAATAATCCATTGGATCATACTCCATATCGGCATCTTGAATACCGACAACATCTCCGGTTGCTTTTAAAAAACCGGTTTTTAAGGCAGCGCCTTTTCCTTGATTCACGGAATGGGTATACACCTGAACAAAATCATTTTTTTTTGCCAATTCTTTTGCCACCGCTAAACTGTTATCCGTGGAACAATCATCCACGATAATGATTTCTAATGCTATGTGCGGCAAAAGTGCTTTTGTGCGTTCAATAATAGAAAGGAGAGTTTTTTCCTCGTTATAACAGGGGACAACCAAGGAGAGTTTTAACATGTTTTCATTCCTTTTATTTTTTCTTTTTATAAAAGAAGGTAGCATAAAAGTCAAGGAAATATATCTTTTAGGAGATTGTTTGAAAAATGGTTGATTTTTTATAAAAGTTGGTATATAAATGGGGCTCATTGGGGCGCGTAGCTCAGTTGGTAGAGCAGCTGACTCTTAATCAGCGGGCCCAGAGTTCGAGTCTCTGCGCGCCCACCATTAAAAAATAAGGCGGTTTATCCGTCTTTTTTTTTTTGTGTAAAGACAGAGACGAAATCCTGGTAAGCGGGCGCTAATCAAAAAGGCCAATTGCTTGG
>CALXUD010000026.1 GCA_944391585.1 uncultured Alphaproteobacteria bacterium
AATATTCTCCGTTATTATTTTGAATTAAGTAAACTGTCCCATTTCGTTTTTGTTTTTCCGGTTTTAAAATCAGAGGAATTTTATCCGTTAAACCTTTTTGATGTGCGATACAATTTTTTTGCCACGGGCAAAGCAGGCATTTCGGATTAACAGGGGTACAAACTGTGGCACCTAAATCCATAATCGCACTGGCATAATCCGCAGCGCGAACGGAACTGGTTAGATTTTTCGCCAATGCGTATATTTCTTCTTTTGTAACGGCATGGGAGAGTCCATAAAGCCGTGCAATGACCCGAATAACATTCCCGTCAACCACTGTTTCGGGTTTATTAAATGCAAAAGCGCAAATACTGGAAGCTGTGTAAGGCCCGATTCCCGGCAGTTTCAATAATAAATCTCGTTGCTCTGGAATTTTACCGTTATATTTTTCAACCAAGATACGGGCACATTCGTGAATTTTTTTTGCACGCGTGTAATAGCCTAGTCCTTGCCACATTAGCAAAACATCTTGTAAGTCACTTCTTGCAACGGATTCAATACTCGGAAAGCGTTTCATCCAGCGGATAAAATAATTGCTAACCGTTTGAACCGTTGTTTGCTGTAACATAATTTCCGAAATCCAAACCATATACGGATTGAAGTGTGCACCGCCTTTAACACGCCACGGCATTTCACGACCATTTTGGTCATACCAATCCAATAAGGCTTGCGTTAAATCTTGTTTCATTCAGTCGGATTTTCCGTTGTTTCATCTTCAGCGGGTTCTTGCAAAGAGGGCATTTCTTCAACTTCTTCCGTATGGATAGTTTTTATTTTTTTCGCAAAAACCTGTAATTTTTTGCCGGTTGGATCCACATTTAAAAAGACCTCTTGCCCTGGTTTAATTTTGTTTTGCATAATTAAGAAAGACAGTTGATTTTCTACTTGATTTTGAATTAAACGTTTTAAGATACGGACACCATACTTAGAGGTATATACCTCGTCAACAAACCAATCCTTGGCTTTATCATCAACAGTAACATGATATCCAATATTTTCGGCGCGCTTTAATAATTTATTTAAGTGAATATCAACGATTTTGCGTAAATCTGCTTCCGAAAGTTGATGGAAGGAAACAATATCATCCAATCGGTTTAAAAATTCCGGACGGAAGTATTGCGTTAATTGATCCATCCGTTGATAGCTGGGTAAATTCGCCCCCACATTGGATGTTAAAACAATAATTGTGTTTCTGAAGTCAACTGTATTGCCTTTAGAGTCGGTGAGTCGGCCTTCATCCAAAACCTGCAACAATAAGTTTAAAATATCCAAATGTGCTTTTTCAATTTCATCAAATAAAATCACTTGGAATGGTTTTAACCGAACCGCTTCTGTTAAAAGTCCACCTTGCTCATATCCGGGCGTTCCCGGTGGTGGTCCTATCATGCGCGCAACGGAAGAGCGTTCCATATATTCACTCATGTCTAGTCGCAACAGAGCTGTTTCATCATTGAACATAAATTCAGCGAGAGCTTTTGCCAATTCAGTTTTACCGACACCGGTGCTCCCAATAAATAAAAATGAGCCAATAGGACGTCCTGGATCTTGTAAGCCGGAACGAGACCGGCGAATAGCGTTGGCAACAACCACAACGGCATTATCTTGTCCAACCACACGTTGACGTAAAATATCTTCGGCGTGTGCCAATCGTTCTTTATCTTCGGCGTCCACTTTTTCAACAGGAATACCTGTTAAAGCCGCAATCGTACGTGCACAATGTTCCGGTGTAATTGTATTTTGTTCCGGATCTGCTTCACCGCGAGCAATGTCCATCATATAAAGGCTGGCAGCATCATCTAATACATCTAAAGCTTTTTCCGGAAAGTATTGTTGTTTTAAATAGCGAGATGAAAGCATACACGCTTGACGCACCGTTTCACTTGGGATTAAAACCCCATAGTGATTTTCCAAATTTTCTTTTAAAGAAGAAACAATTTGAATCGTTTCGGCCAGCGTTGGTTCTTCTAAAAATAAAGTGCCCAACATCCGCAACACAGCCGTATCAGATTCCAAATGTTGCACATAATTCAAGCGATCCGTTTCCAAAATACAGTTCAAACGCCCTTCCAGTAAAGCCAATTTCAAAAATTTGGCCGGTTCTTTATTCTCAGGATTAGAACTGGTTTGAACCAATAAAGAAACATCTTTTAAATACAGAATTTTTTGTCCGTTTGCCTCTAAAATCAGCTGGATAACTTGTTTGACTATTTCGCCATAGCTTGTTTCATCGGCGCTGTCCAACATAATGCGAGCAATATCAATCCCAACCACTTCTTTAGCGTGTAGATAATCCGGTGCTTCTTCTGTGGTCATAAAGTGAATTAAGCCTTGAATGAGCGCGGTTTTCCCGATGCCGGCATGACCGATAACCGCCGGATTGTTTCTGGTTGTGCGTAATAAGGTGCGAATAAGTTGTTCCATTTCCGGTTCGCGACCGATTAAAGAGTGGAATAATCCTGCTTTTGCTTGTTGGGTATAATTGATTAAATACTGTGAAATATCCGCCATTTTACGCCTCATTTTTTGAATAGTTTAAAGGTCGGTGTTAAAATAATCAAGTGTTTTTTATGTGCAAGAGGAGAATAATTTATTGAAATTAAGTTTTTTATCGCATTGCATACAAAAATATGTTATATCTCTGCCTATGTTGAATAAATTAAAATCATGTCTGTTAAAAGAAGTGGATGGTGCTTCTCTTTGGTTTTGCGTCTTTTTCGGTATTGGTATTTTGATTTATTTCGCACTGCCGAGTGAACCGATATTATCTCTTGCATTGGTTTTGCCATTTATGGCGGGTGTTTTATGGTTTCTCGCCAGAAAAGAAAGGTTTTCTTATTATCTTATCGGTTATTTATTTTTCGGTTGTTTTGGATTTTCTGTTGCGGCTTTTAAGACATATTGGGTGCAAGCACCTGTTTTAACTCAAACCATTTTTGATACCCCGATCACCGGACGTGTTGATCAGGTTCGTGTTTTGATGAATTCCCAGCAGCTTTTGTTGACCGATGTTCAAATTGACGGATTGTCAGCCACTCAAACACCGATTTATGTCCGAATGAATGTATCCCATTTAGATCCGGTGTTCAAGTCGGGCGATAAAATCGCCACAACAGCTCATTTGTTTGCACCACGGGCACCGGTTCAAACAGGGGCTTATAATTTTGCGCGGGCAGCTTATTTTCAGCAAATCGGGGCATCGACGCATTTAACGGGGCCGGTTGATTTGCTGGAACGTTCTTTTAAAGAATCTCGTTTGGAAAATATCCGTCAAAAAATAGAACAACGCGTGAAAGAATTATTACCCGATGAAACGGCTGGTGTTGTGATTCCTCTCATTATCGGCGAACAAGGAACCGTTTCTAAAGAAATTTATGAAATTTACCGTAAAACCGGTATTATGCATGTGCTATCCGTTTCGGGATTTCACTTAACTTTATTGGCGGGATTCGTCTTTTTTATCTTGCGGGGCTTTTTTTCACTTATTCCGTTTTTAGCTTTGCGTATCAATGCTAAAAAGGTAGCTGCAATTCTTTCCATTTTATTCACTTTCTTTTACTTGTTAATTTCTGGAATGGCTGTACCAGCTATTCGCTCTTTTATTATGATTTTGGTTGTGTTGTTGGGTGTCGTGTTTGACAGAAATACTTTGTCAGTACGTTCAGTGGCGCTTGCGGCCTTTTTTATCTTATTAATATGGCCGGAGTCTTTGTTAAGTGCCAGTTTTCAGCTTTCTTTCATGGCGGTTTTATCTTTGGTCACTTTATATAATTTGTTGATGAATTATGTGAAAAAGCATCATTTTACCGAGCCGGGAATTGTCCGTTGGGGCGGATTGTTGCTTGTTGGTTTAATCGGCGTAAATGTACTGGCGTCCATTGCTACGGCACCTTATACGATTTATCACTTTAACCAATATGCGAATTACAGTTTGTTGGGCAATTTCTTAACCAGTAGTTTGTTTTCTTTTTGTGTGATGCCATTTTTACTGATCGGTGTTTTGTTGATGCCTTTTGGATTAGATGCACCGTTGATAAAAGGCGCCGGCTTTTGTTTGGAAATTATCGCTGATATGTGTCGCTGGGTCAGTGAATTACCTTATGCCTCTTTAACAATTCGCGCCATGCCGGATTGGTCTTTGCTTTGCATCTCGCTAGGATTGTTGATGATGTTCCTGATGAAAACTCATTTGCGTTGGCTGGGATTGATTTTATGTGCATTTTCTTTAATCGGATATGGATTTATCAAAACACCGGATGTTTTGGTTTCCGAAGGCGGGCGGGTGTTTGCTGTAAAAGATGAAGCGGGTAAATTGCATTTGTCCAATTTAGATAACCGCTTTATAACCGATATTTGGCTCAGACGTAACGGACAAGATCCTGAAACATACGATTCTAAGGATTTGTTCCAAGAAAGCAGTATCCGCATTAAAGGACACAAAATTTCCTTTTCTTCACTGGATTGCCAAAATGCCGAGTTAACATTTCGCTTTGGTTATAGTGTTGGGGATTGTCCGGAACCGGAAATCACTCAAAATGATTTGTGGAAACGAAAAGCGCAAATGGTTTATGTGGAGGCAAATCAAATAATTGTGCGTTCTGTGTTAGAGGAAATCGGAAAAAGAATGTGGAATCCGGATTTTATACTTGCAGATGAAGTTAAAAAATCTTATGATATAAATAATTTTAACAATGGAGACGAATGATGAGTTTATCTTTTATTGCCTATTTTATTTTATTTTATACCTTATTGGCAATTATTTTATGTGTTTATTATTTCTTGGTTTTGATGAACTGGTTACGTAATCGGAAGTCCTATAATCGTTTTGAAGCCGAAAAGCCGACTGTAAAAAAAGAAGCTGATTCATATAAAAAAACCATGCTGATGGGAATCGTGCAAACCTGTGATTCATCGGATGTGGTGTTGAATGCCATTCAGGAAGGAGCTAATGTCAATGAAACAAATGAAGAGGGGATGACTCCGTTGATGGAAGCAGCAAAAAGCAATCAGAACGTTCATATTTTATTTACGTTATTAAGTGCTGGAGCTCAAGTAAACACAGTTGATAAAAAAGGTCGTTCGGCGCTTGCATGGGCAGCAGGGAATAATTCCAGTCCAATGGTGATTTCGGCATTGATTGAAGCTGGGGCAGATGTGAATCGGACAGATTCTAATCAAAAAACGGCCTTAATGTATGCAGCGCAATTCAATCCGAATCCAGCGGTTGTTTCTACTCTCTTAAAAGCCGGTGCTGATAAAACATTGCGGAGTAATTCCGGCAAGACGGCCTATGATTATGTGCATGAAAACAAAGAACTTTATAAAACCCCTGTTTTTGATCAATTAAAAATTTAATTTATTGTCGCACAGATGAATCTTTACCACCGGCATCATAACGGCCGAAGTTTTGAATCAGCTGTTTCATAACAGAAAGTTCTTTTCTTTGAGTGTCGGTAACTGTTTCATCAAAAGCAATTTTTTGCCCGTCAGCGAGTGTTAAATGCTCTTTTTTCAGTAATTTCCCACTGTCATCAAATGAGAAAATATAAATATCTCGTTCTACCTCTTTAGGCTTCAAAAAGGCTTGGCTTTCTTTAACCTGACGCATATAAACCAAAGTGTTTGTTTCTGGTATTTCAAATGAAGGCGTCCCCAAAATTCGTAAAACCTGTTCTTTTGTTTGCTTTTTGGGTTGCACAACATTGAGCCGAGTTTTTGCTGGTAAATCCCCTGAATGATAGGTTTCAAGCCCGCAGGCTGATAACATTAAACAAGAGGCAATCCCTGAAAAAATAAGTTTCTTGAACATTTTTATCTTCTTTGTTATAATTTGAATACTCTATATGATAGGGAAGAAAAGGAACTTCGTCAACTTAAAAAAGGAATTTTATGAAAAAAGAACTCACCTATCCGATTGATGTACGTACAATTACAAACAAAGGAAATACCATTCATTTTGAAGCTGATACGGCAGAATGTGCAGCTTTGGCAGAACGTTTTAATTTGCCACAGGTTTTGTCTTTAAAAGCGGATTTAAATGTGCGCCGAGCTGGGCTGATTGTGTTAGAAGGCTCTTTTTGTGCACGTTTGATACAGACATGTGTTGTTTCATTAGAAAATTTTGAAACAACATTAGAAGCACCTTTTAAAGTTTTTTTTGATCCGGCACTTAAAAAAGAAAACAATCAGATTATTGATATAGACATTGGGGATGAGGAAGCGGAACCTGTTCAAAACGGAATGATTGATGCCGGTGCGGTTGTGGCAGAACAATTTGGTTTGCATTTGGATTTATTTCCAAAAAAAACAAAGGAAATTTTTGTATATGAAGATCCGCTTTCCCCGGAGGAGGAGCAACAAAGACATCCTTTCTGTGTTTTAAAAAACTTGATAAAAAAATAAAAAAAGGTTATGCTTTATATAAAAAGGAGGAGCTCATGAACACATTTTCCAATGAAAAAGAAGACGGTTTATTGAAACAATTACGTAATTCTCGAACCAATTTTGAAAAAATTTGGGGATATCAAGATTTAAAAACGTGGATTGAAGGGTTTTATCAAGATGGGAAGATAGATGCCAAAGAATTATCTCGTATGAAGATGGCACGGAGTGATATTTTATTGGATTATCAAATCGCACAAGATTTAATTGCAAAAATGGATTCAAACTCTCCTCAATATATGGCGGCGAAACAGCTCATGACACATCTGTATAACTGTTATTTATTAATTGATAATGCAGCGGATAAAGGAGCTATTTACAATTCATTAAATAATGAACAAAAGATGCGCAGAGAGTCCCGTCCGCGCCACAAAGAAGTGTTGGATTTAAAATTAGGTAATGGACTAGAATTTGATTTATTGAATTCATTAAAAACAAAAAATGCTCGGATATCGGCCGAAGAGGCTTTTTACCACTTGGCAATGAAAGAAATAAATCCAGAGCGTAAAGCGCAATTGCAAATGCGTGTTGTTGAAGCAATTAAATATATGCAACAAGAACAAAAAAATGCTTTACAATTAAATAAGGTTTTGGGATTGCAAAGGGTATAAGGAAAAATAAATGGTACATAAAAAACAAAATGTGGAGACAAAAGAGTTATCGGATTTACCGCTTTTTTTTAAAGATAAAATAGAAACATTGGGACATGTATCTCGATTAACGCCTGAATATCAAGTTTCTTTATATCGTGATGCAACGCGCATTGTCCATTTTTGTCAAAATCCAATTCGTCTTTGGAAATTTCAAAAGTTACCTCTTAATCAGCAAATGGAATTAATACCCGGATTATATCGAGGTTATGGAGCACGTTCTAGAAAGCGAGTTTTAAATGAGGCAAAGCTTTATATGCGATATTGTATGACTCAAAAATCAACAAATTTTATCCGCTCATTTTGGAATAGAGTAAAAAGTCGCAGATAATTTTAAAAACCAGCGAAAAAACTAATTTTTCATTTTTATACGCGGATGAGCTTTATCATATACTTTTTTCAAACCAGTGAAATCAATTTCGGTATAGCGTTGAGTTGCAGATAAACTAGAATGTCCAAGAAGTTCTTGAACTGTTCTTAAATCCCCGCCGCCTTGTAATAAATGCGTTGCAAAGCTGTGCCGTAAAGCGTGGGGAGTGACAGTATTAGGGAGTCCTAAATAATTGCGAATTTGACGAACATTACGTTGCACAACTCCGGGATTTAATCGTTCTCCGCGAGAACCAATGAATAAAGGGGTTCCGGCTTGAGGATAAGGATGTTCTTTTAAATAAACCTGAATGGCTTTTTTTACGGCGGGTAATAAGGGAATTAATCGTTGTTTGTTGCCTTTCCCAGTGATAACAAATGCATCCGCATTCGGTGGTACGTCGCCAATGTTTAACGATAGCGCTTCTGCAATACGTAAACCGCATCCATACATAAGCATATATAAAGCAACATCTCGATGAGCTTGCCAAGGATGTTTTGCAAGGTCATGAGTTGCTTTTAAAAAATCCATAGCTTCTTTCTGAGAGAGTGGTTTAGGTAATACTTTTGCTTTGTGTGCTGTTCGAATAGCCATAATGGCCGGATTTTCTAAAATATCTTGTCGGGTTAAAAATTTGAAGAAATTGCGTAAAGCCGACATTCCGCGTGCAACACTGGCACGTGATGTGCCGCGTTCTACCCGCCAAACCAAAAAAGAACGAAAATCCGCCACACTTAAAGTTTTTAAATCATGTGTTGAAACAGTTTTTTCCAAATGCTCATTTAAAAAAGTCATAAATTCTTTTAAATCAATTAAATAAGATGAGCCTGTTAAAACAGATAAACGGCGTTCGGATAGTAAAGATTGTTGCCATTTTTCAATAATGAGCTTTAAATCAGAAGATATTGTCAGATGAAAATCCTTGTATTGTTCCATGATTTTTTGTATCCTATTAAAAGGATAAAGAAAGATTGAATAAAATGCAACAATTATCGGTTTTGATTCCAGCCCCATTGCCGTGCTATGATTATTTATCTGAAACGGTATTGCCGGTCGGCACGTTTGTAGAAGTCCCCTTTGGACGTAAAGAGGTTTTGGCAGTTGTATGGGATAAAAAACCGGATAAGACTATTCCTGAATCCAAAATAAAAAAAATAAAAACAGTGCTGGAAATGCCGTCTTTGCCCAAACAAAGTATTCAGTTTGTGAATTGGGTGGCAGGTTATACGGTTTCGCCATTGGGATCTGTTTTGAAAATGGTTTTAGGACCTGATATTTTAAAAAAAAGTAAAAAACCAATTGTTTTTGAACACCCCAATCCGGATTACACCACTTTATCTTTTTTACCTGAACAAAAAGCGGCTGTTGAAACGTTAACAAAACAAATCGGTTTGGGTTTTTCTGTTTTTTTATTGGACGGGATTACGGGGTCCGGTAAAACGGAAGTTTATTTTGAAGCAGTCGCTCGTACTTTAAAAAAACAAAAAGCAGTTTTGATTTTATTGCCGGAGATTACATTGACAACTGCGTTTTTAACACGTTTTGAAAAACGATTTGGGGTTAAGCCTGCTTGTTGGCATTCAGAAATGACACCGAAACAACGCCGTGATATTTGGCAAGGTATTTTATCGGGCTCCATTCAAGTGGTTGTCGGTGCACGTTCAGCACTTTTTCTTCCGTTTCAAAATTTGGGACTGATTGTAGTAGATGAAGAACATGATGCTTCTTATAAACAAGAAGAGGGTGTTTTGTATAATGCGCGGGATATGGCAATTGTGCGGGCGCATATTGCTCAATGCCCGATTATTTTAGCCAGTGCAACTCCAAGTTTGGAAACGTATTGCAATGCTTTATCGGGTAAATATCATCATTTACATTTGACCAAACGTTTTGCTGAAGCAACATTGCCAGATATTGAAATTGTGGATATGCGCCAAAAAGAAAAGGGAACGGTGAAATTTATTTCTCCCAAATTGAAATGTGCCTTAGCAGATACTTTAGAGAAAAAAGAGCAAGCCTTGTTGTTTATTAACCGGCGTGGATATGCCCCCCTCATTTTATGTCGGGAGTGTGGTGCCAGATTAAAATGTCCGCATTGTTCGGCTTGGTTAGTGGAACATCGACGAGCAGGTTATATGTGCTGCCATCATTGCGGTTATACAAAACCAATTCCCAAAAAATGTCCGGTTTGCCAATCTGAAAATTTGATTTCTTGCGGGCCTGGCGTTGAACGAATTTATGAGGAAGCGGTTTTGGCTTTTCCAACAGCACATGTTAAAATGGTCACATCTGATACGTTAAATAACCGAACAGCTTTTACAACGTTATTAGATGAATTAGAAAACGGTTTGATTGATATTTTGGTGGGCACACAGTTGCTTGCAAAAGGACACCATTTTCCGAATTTGACGCTGGTTGGTGTGATTGATGCGGATCAGGGATTGGCGGGTGGTGATTTAAGGGCCAGTGAACGCACGTTTCAATTATTACATCAAGTGATGGGGCGTGCCGGTCGTGCCAATAAAAAAGGGCATGCTTTATTACAATCATATCAGCCGGAAAATATGATTATTCAGGCGCTTAAAAATAATAACAGAATGGCTTTTTTTGAAACGGAAATTGAAACCCGCCAGCTTTTGAAAATGCCGCCGTTTGGACGATTGGCAGCGGTCATTTTTTCGGGGAAAAATGAATTGTTGGTAGCTAAAACAGCTCAACAAATGGCGGCTGTTGCCCCACGGGATACATCTATTACGGTATTAGGGCCAACGCCGGCACCAATTGCTCAACTACGCGGAAAATATCGTTATCGCTTATTGATTCAAACTGAAAAAAATGTGAATATTCAAAATATAATGGCGCATTGGTTAACTCTTTTTAAGGTGCCTTCCAGCATAACGGTGCGCTTGGATATTGATCCATATAGTTTTTTTTGAAATATTCCTCTTAAAATGGGAAAATTAAAATTATTTTATTTTACCTTTTGTAGCTATAAGCATTAAAGTTTTTTTATCATGTTTTATAATTTCCCCATTTTCATCACATGGAACATATGTTTTTTTGAATTCATCTTCTTGAATTCCATAAATATCGCCTGATTGATATCCAGATATATTTAAGAAACCTCCTTTTTTAATTGTCATTTTTTCTCCCCAAGGAGCCATAAATGTAATATCTTCATTTACAGGGATAAATTTTTGAACCACTCTTTTTGATCGGTATTGTTTAGAATTTTGGGAATCCTGTTCATATTTTTGAACAAAAGAGTCTTTTGATATAATATATTGCTCTCCATCAGGGTTTGTTATAACCCAATCCCCTTTCTTGACAATGTTTTTTGTTTCTTGAAGTCCATTTTTCATACGGGTTATAATTTCTTCACCAGGGAATCCTTTTCGGGCATGAACCTGTGTTATTTTGGTGTATAATTTTGGCTTTGTCCCCTTTTTTAATTGTGCGTCAATATAAGATTTAATATCCGAAATGAATGTGTTCATCAACTTTCTCCCTACTTTATTATATTATAAAAATAATGCAGTAAGATAAAATTAAGCTTTCCCAGTTTCCATAGCCAATAATTCTGGTTGAACGCCTAATAAAGCCAAAGCTGCTTTCCATTGTTTAGAAAATGGTATATTAAAAATTAAATCATAGGTTGGATTAGCCGTTAACCAAACGTTTGTCATAATTTCTTCTTCCAATTGTCCGCGAATCCAACTAGAACGTCCCAAAGTAATTAAACTGTTTTGCGGTCCATTTCCCATAGCAATATCTTTAATAATATCTTGTGTGGCCGTTAGAGCAATCCGATCAGACACACGACAAGTTGAAAGTGAATGATAATCGTCTGAATGCAACACAAAACCGCGTGTAATCTGATCCGGTCCTCCGATGAATAACGGTTTTTCCGCCACATCAGGCAAAGGCTCTAATTGTAATTGCCGAGTTATATCTCTTAACGTTAACTGATTTGCCGGATGGTTAATAACCAGCCCCATAGCACCTTCTTCTTCCGTGTGAGAACATATATAAATAACCGCTTGTTCGAATCGACTATCGTCAATTCCAGGCATGGCAATTAAAATTTGTCCGGCTAAAGAGGAAAATGGGGGTAATTCATTATTGGTCATTTTGTTCTTCATCATCATATCCAATCGACCCTACATCAGGTTGATCGGTGTCTACGTCATCTGAATCTTCCAAAATATCCAATCCATCCTCTCCAATCATTTCCTCCCCTAATGGTACATCAGCTGTCATTTTTAACAAAGTTTCTTCATCCAATTCCTCATCATCAAGTTTAGGCGCTGATTTTTTAGCTAATTTTGCCAATTGTTTGGCTTTCATTTCTTCATAAGAATCCAAAGTATATTTGGCGCCGCATTTGGGACAAGAAAACTCTTTTTTGCGCATATCATAAAAAAAAGTGCCGCATTTTAAACATTTACGTTTTAATCCCCATTCCGGTTTTACCATCATTTACCTCCGTTAATAATTATTCTCTGCCTTTTTGCAATGTTCTGTTCATTTTGTCAACAAAAATTTT
>CALXUD010000027.1 GCA_944391585.1 uncultured Alphaproteobacteria bacterium
GTTTTTCAAGGGAATTTTTTAATCCATTATCCTAAAATAACTTCTTTTATTTTTGCTAAATTTGGAGCTGCAATTGCTCGAGCTTTTTTTGCTCCTTCATTCAACATATCTTGCACCGTGTCATAATGAGCCATATAATCCATATATGTTTCGCGCAACCCACCCACTTGGCGCATGATTTCGGCCAACAACATTTTTTTTATCGTGCCATAGCCCATACCGCCTTTTTCAAGACCTTCTTTCACCTCGGCCGTCACAGTGGCATCGGCAATCCCTTGAACCATATGGAACAACAAAATTTCATCCGGATTTTTGGGCGCGTTGATATCCTGACAATCCGTTTGTATTCCCATCACTGCCTTTTTAATTTCAGCTTCTGTTCCAAATAGAGGAATCACATTTCCATAACTTTTACTCATCTTTCGACCATCCGTTCCCGGCAAAACTTGAGCAAATTCTTGCACAACATAAGCTGGAATTTTTAATACTTCTTGACCATAAACCGCATTCATTGCTCCTGCGATGTCTTGAGCAATTTCAACATGTTGCACCTGATCTTTACCAACAGGCACTTCATCAGAGCGAAAAGTTAAAATATCGGCCGCCATCAACAATGGATAATCATATAATCCCATATTAATTCCCGCATCTGTTGGATTTCCTTTAGCATGATTTTTATCCACAGCTGCCTTATAGGCATGTGATTTATTCATCAAACCTTTCGGCGTATAATTCGTCAAAATGGTTGTCAATTCAAAAATTTCTGGGACATCTGATTGCCGATAAAAAATGGATTTTTCAGGATTTAATCCACAGGCTAAATAAGCACAAGCAACCTCTTTTGTGATTTGATTTAACTGTGCTGTATCTTTTAAATAATTAAGAGCATGATAATTGGCAACAAACATAATATGCCGATCACCAGCTGCATTCGCTTGATGCCCCAATTGGATAGCCGGTTTAATTGCACCGAAATAATTCCCTAAATGAAGCGTCCCTGTTGGCTTAACTCCGGTTAAAATTGTTTTCATTATTCTTCCTCTTTTGTAAAACCTGAAAAAGCTTGAGTAATTTCTTTTTCATTTACCTTAACACCAAATTGATTTGCATAACTTGCCAGCACACTTTGAGTCATTGTATCTCCAGTTAAAATTTTTATATTTTGAGCCATTGCTCCTAATCCGACTTTATCTTCACCAGGATCTGCAGATTGAATCTTTTTAACTACAGCTACAACAAAACCACCTTGTGTCGGCCATAAAGCTGCATTTTTCGTCCCTGATTTTTGTTGAAAAACAGAGTTGACAACATCACGAGGTAATGAGTTAAATTTAACGCGAGTAACACCTTTTGCATTTTGAACTTTAAAATGTCCAAAAACACCCTGTGCCTGTAAGGAATTCCCTGCTTGTACACGTTTCAAGATAGATTCCACTACTTCATTAATTTTTTCATTTTGTTGCTCTTTCGTCCAAATAGCAATTAAATCTTTTTTGACTGTTTCAAAAGATTTTTGATGTGTCGGAGCAATATCATCAACCTGTGCTAAAATATAGCCCGACCCATTTTCAACCAACGAGCTAACTCCTCCTTTTGGTAATGTAAAGACTTCTTGCAATAACATCACATTTTTCAATTCTTCAGAAATCGGATGTCCTTTTAAATCATTTCCGGACACATCGGTTGTTATTTTTTGAACCGGTAATTTTAGTTCTTTAACTGCCCATTCCAAAGAATCACCCGCACCCAAAATATCCTCCAATTGCCGAGATAAATCATACATAGCATCATACACTTTATCATTCGCAAGTTGTTTTTTAATGTCAGCTCTGATTTCTTTATCATCTGGGACAACAGCCGGTGTAATATCTTGAACTAAGAAAATATGCCATCCTAAAGAAGATTCTATTGGACCAACAATACTTCCTTTTTTTGCTGTAAAAATTGGCTCAGCAAGTTCTTCTAAAACTCCTGCTTTTGTTGCTTCGCCAAAATTTGTTTGCTCCTTCGTTTGCCCCACTTTTTGAATAGCCGTTTGTTCAAAATTAGAGGCTGTCAATCCTTGCATTAACTCTCTGGCTTTTTCTTCAGAATCAACGCGCATTTGTAATAATTTACGTTTTTCCGGGATTGTAAATTGAGCTTTCTTCTCCGCAAAAACAGAATCAATTTCTTCATCTGAAATAACAACACGATCCATCATCATTTCCGGCGTTAAAACAACAACGGATAAAGTTCGTATTTCCGGTTGCATCAATTCATCGGCATAAGCATCATAATATTCTCGTAATTTTTCAGTAGAAGGCTTTTTTGTGATAATTAAATCTTCCGGACGAATAACGGCAAATTCTACATCTCTTTTTTCATTTTGATATTGATAAGCTAATTTTGTTAATAAATCAGGAGAATATCCCAACTCTTGAATGGTATTTGCTAAATGTTGCGCTGCCAATTCCTTTTGTAATTTTTGTGCCAACATTGTTTCATTCATTTGCATTTGAGATAAATAGGCGTAAAACATATTTTTATCAAAATTTCCAACTGCATCAGCAAACGCCGGATGGCGTTCCACATATTTACGAACAGCCTCATTTGAAGCAGTTAATCCTAATTCTTCAAACAATTGATTTTGAACACGTTCCATAATTTGCTGTTGTACCACCTGATCCAACAAGCCCAGTTCCAACGCCTCTTTATTAGATAAATAACGCCCTCCCATCATGCGTGTTAAACGATCCTTTTCCGCATTAAAAGCGTTCATCAATTCCGACATGGAAACAGCATCTGACCCCACTTCTATTGCCGGCTTTTGCCCATATACATTTGTATTGAGAAAGCCTCCCAATCCCCACACAACAATCATACTGAGCGTTAATAAGGCCAAAATAATTTTAGCCCCCCAACCTTTTGAAAAATTACTGAATCCCTGAATCATAAAATCATTCCTTTATAAAATAAAATTGAATGAAAGATTTATACCTGAATTTAAAGGGTTTTGCAAGTTCTTTTTCATAAAAAACTCCCCTAAAACAGGGGAGTATAAAATCACAATAAAAACTAACGTTGATTTTGTGTGAAAATTTTTCTTAAACATATATATTGTTTTAAATCAAGAGCAATAACTTTTTTCCCCGCATACTTCGCCCTTCTTAAATCATCCTCCGTTTTAATAACATCAACAGGTTTCTGCATTAAAATATTTTTTACTTTAAAAAAATTTGCCTCTGGTTCATTTTTAGAATCAGTCATACAAACAAAATGACCTTTAGAATTTATAAACTCATTCATATTTTCATCCTTTAATTTTCATAAAACACAATAAAAAAGATAGGGAATCCCTTTTCAAACATAGGTAACAGTATATGTCTAAAATTGAATTTTGTCAACTATTTTATTTTTGATTCATTTTATCTTGCAATAAGGTAATGGCTTCAGCTTCACTCGGAACTGTTCCATCCTTTTTACAAGAGGCCATAATCTTACCACATTTAACATACGGGCCATATCGCCCAACTTGATAAGTAATTTCCTCGTCGTTCCATTTCCCAACTATCGTGGCTTTTTTCTTTTCTTTTGCCCCAGACAATAAAGCCAGCGCTCGCGCCAAATCAATGGTTAAAATATTATCTTCCGACGTTAAAGACTGATAAGTCTTCCCTCGATGGACATAAGGGCCGAAACGCCCCAAACCCGCTTCAACAGGTTCTTCCGTTTTTGGATCATTTCCCAACAAACGCGGCAAAGATAACAGCCCTAACGCCGTTTTGATATCCACCGTTTCTGGTTTCATTGTTTTGGGAATACTGGTGCGTTTGGCATCCTTTCCACTGCCTGATTGCACATACCAGCCATACGGTCCTTTTTTAACCGTAATATCATGACCGGCAGCATCTTTCCCCAACTCAAATGACTTATTTTCAATACTTTCCAATTCTACCGGATTACCGTTTTCATCAACCGGTGCTGGTGTTGTAGAAACAAATGGTTTAGTATATTTACAGGTCGGATAATTAGAGCATCCAATAAAAGCACCAAATCGGCCAACCTTTAACGATAATTGACCTGTCTTACAATCTGGGCATTGACGCGATTCCGGTGTTGGGAACAAATGTTTTTCCAAAGATTTAGAAACATGTTCCAGAACTTCAGACATTTTAACCGGCGCCACGGATTGAACTGTTTTATTAAATAAAGCCCAAAAATCGGTCAGAATATTTTTCCATTGCGCTTCACCGCTGGCAATCGCATCCAATTTATTTTCCATATTAGCCGTAAAATCATATTGCACATAATGGTTAAAATAATTTTCCATAAAAGCCGTTACAATCCGACCGCTATCTTCCGGGACAAAACGTTTGGAAACCAATTTGACATAATTCCGCTCTTGTAAAACAGACAAAATCGTGGCATAGGTTGACGGCCGACCAATACCCAATTCTTCCAATTTTTTAACCAAACTGGCTTCAGAATAACGCGGAGGTGGCTCTGTAAAATGTTGCTCCGGCTTAATTGCCAATGTTTTTACATCTTCACGTTCATTCATCAAAGGCAAAATCGTGGCATCATCATCATTTTTAACATCATCCACATCTTCCTTATAAACTTTGATAAAACCGGGGAACGCAATAGTCTGTCCAGTTGCTCGCAATTGCAAATCCTTTGTTTGGGATAAAATATCTACTCCAACTTTATCCAACACAGCACTGGCCATTTGACAAGCCACAGTGCGTTTCCAAATCAATTCATAAAGGCGTTTTTCATCCTTATCCAGTGTCAACTCTTCCGGCTTTTTAGCCACATTTGTCGGACGTATTGCCTCATGAGCTTCCTGCGCATTTTTGGAATTATTTTTATAAAAACGCGGTTCGGTCGGCATAAAATCTTTACCATATTCCGCTTCAATTAACATACGAATTGCCACAATGGCCTCTTGCGCCAAAGCCACACTATCCGTTCGCATGTAAGTAATCAAACCGCCTTCATATAATTTTTGAGCCAACTGCATGGTTTTTTTAGCTCCAAACCCTAATTTTCGCGAAGCTTCCTGTTGCAAGGTTGAAGTTGTAAACGCTGGTGCGGGATTGCGCTTTGTTTGCTTTTTTTCAATCTTATCTATATAAAAATCAGCCGCTTCAACCCGCTTTTTCATCCCTTCGGCCAATGCCGCATTGTTGATGTCAAATTTATCTAGCTTCTTTCCATCCACATGCGTCAGTTTTGCAGTAAAATTTTCCTCTCGAATGGTTTGTAAATCAATATCTAAACCCCAGTATTCTTGTGGCACAAACCGAATAATTTCGTCTTCTCTCTCACAAATTAAGCGTAAAGCGACAGACTGCACACGACCGGCAGATTTGGCGCTGGGTAATTTTCGCCATAAAAGTGGAGAAATGTTAAAGCCAACTAAATAATCTAATGCCCGTCGAGCCAAATAAGCATCCACCAAATTCATATCTATTTGGCGCGGATTAGCAATAGCTTCTTGAATGGCATGTTTTGTAATTTCATGAAACACAACTCGGTAAACAGGGAAATCTTCTTTCAGTTTTTTGCGGCGTTTTAACTCCTGAACCACATGCCAGGCAATGGCCTCCCCTTCACGATCAGGGTCGGAGGCCAAATATAAACTATCCGCTTTAGCCAACGCCTTTACAATATCGCGCACTACTTTTTCGCCTCGTGATTGAACAGCCCAATCCATAGCAAAGTCTTCGTTCGGGCGCACAGAACCATCTTTTGCCGGCAAGTCACGAATATGACCAAAGCTGGCCATCACCTGATAGTCTTTCCCTAAATACTTATTAATCGTTTTGGCTTTCGCCGGAGATTCCACAATAACCAGTTTCATCTTTATTCCTTTACTTTGTAAAGTTTGGAAACACGGTTGCGCGGATGTCGTTCAATCTGATCTGTCAATTCCATTTCAACCAAAACAATATGTACTAACTGTGCCGTTAAACCGGTTTGACGAATTAACTCATCAATATCTACCGGCTCAGCTCCCAAACTTTCTTCAATTAACTGACGTGCTTTTTGCAAATCATCTTCTTGAACCGGTTGAATCACATCCAATGTGGCAGCACCACCCGCTGGTTCAAATAAGAGATAAGCATTTTTCATCCCATCCAAAACCGAAATAATATCTTCCGGTCTGGAAACCAATGTTGCCCCCTGCTGAATCATTTGATTGGGTCCGGCAGAACGGTCATCTAGCGGATTCCCCGGAACGGCAAATACTTCACGGCCTTGATCTAAGGCATAACGAACCGTTACCAATGAACCGGAACCTAAACGCGCTTCAATCACCAAAACACCACGGGAAAGACCGGAAATAATACGATTCCGTCTGGAAAAACAACTGGGTTTAATCGTTGAACCTCCTGCCATTTCCGAGATCAAACACCCGCGCTCGGCAATATGTTCATATAATTCTTTATTTTCCTGTGGATAAATACTGCAAACATCCGTTCCTAAAACAGCAATCGTACCTCCCTTTCCATTCATATTTTGCAAAGCACCTTCATGTGCTGATCGGTCAATACCTCGAGCTAAACCGGATGTAATAACATACCCATGTTCACATAATGTATATCCCATATAACGCGCTAAATTTTGTCCGTTTAAAGAAGCACTGCGCGTGCCCACAATTGCAACTGATATTTCATTTAACAAGTGCGTATGCCCTTTGCAAAATAAAACCGGCGGGCAATCTTCAATCGCGCGCAATTGTTTCGGATAATCTGATTCTACCGAAAACAACAATTGCACATTATTTCGTTGCACATAATCCAGTTGAGCATCTACTTGCGCATCTGTGGCAATTTTCAACTTACGCCGACCACGACCATCAAAATCACCCAAATGTGCCAATGCTTTATCTGCCGAGCCAAAATAACGGATTAAATCCCGAAAAGCAATCGGCCCCACATTTTCACTTAAAGATAGTTTTAAATAATCCCGTTTTTGTTTCTCTGTCAATTCCATTATGATTTCTTCTTTTTCAAGTTAATTTTCGTTTCCGTGCCATGAATTAAACGGCTAATATTTTCCCGATGCCGATAAAAAGCCAAAACCGCCAAAAGCATATAACACACACCATACATCCAGCCGGACCATAAAAATCCAAAAAACGGCGCCAATGCCAAGGCTGTTAAAGCCGATAAAGACGAATATTTAAAAGTTAAAGCCATAAAAAACCAAATCAATAATGACATAACACCAACAATCGGCGATGTTGCCAACATCATTCCTAATGTAGAAGCAACACCTTTTCCCCCTTTAAACTTTAACCAAACCGGATAATTATGTCCAATAACACCAAAAAAGCCGGCCAACAATCCCATTGCAGGTGATTGGAATAACCATTGACAAAAAAGCGCAACAAATCCCGCTTTACCAACATCTAAAATAAGAGTTGCAAGAGCCAAATCTTTTCGTCCTGTCCTCAATACATTTGTAGCACCGATATTGCCGGATCCGATTTTCCGAATATCTCCCAAACCAGCAAAACGGGTTAAAATCAATCCAAATGGGACTGCCCCAATTAAATAGCCTAATGTAATTGAAAAAAGAGTTGCGTATATCATCAGGATAAAACCTCCGTTTCAGAAACAAATATGTTTATTGTTTTATAATCAAACGCATAAAAAGGCAAGCAAAAAAATCAAAAACGCCCTTTTGCGCTCCTCTCTCTTTAGAGAGATTTTTTCCTTCTCCTTTAATGAAATCTTTTTATTTAATCCGTCGGCATCATGTCCTGAATTTGAATTTGGATTTTTGTTTTTCCTTTCCAAGTATCCATTTTTATCACACCGGCCACATGACAATAATTTCTATCAGATTTCAATAAAAAGTCTCCCAACGGGGTTCCTTCGGCCCGAAAAGCAATACCCGACAGATATTGCCCCGATTTGCTGACCAATGAACACCCTATATGGCCGTTTTTCAATTGAATAATATGGGAAACCATTAAATCTCGTACAACAAAAATTGGTTCAACATTGGATTCTCCAAACGGTTCCAATAAAGACAAATGTTTCATCATATTAATTGAAACAGCCCCTGCATCCAACACGCCATCTATCATCAACGTAGTTGGACGCGCTGTCAGCGTTTCAGGACGAATTTGTTCGGCTAAATAAGCCTTAAAAGCTGGTAATTTATCTAAATTCAGAGAAAAACCAGCCGCCATCGGATGGCCGCCGCCACGCGATAAAATTCCCAAATTGATAGCATTAATAACAAGTGTTCCCAAATCAACCCCTGGCACCGAACGCGAAGATCCTTTCACTTCATCTCCCTCAATACTTAACGCAAAAACGGGGAGATTATATTTATCTTTCAAACGCCCCGCCACAATACCAACAACACCCTGATGCCAATTTTGTCCGGCAACAACAATAAATGGATCAGGTAAACCACTGTTTTCAACCTGTTGCATGGCTGAGGCCAAAACATCACTTTCAATATCGCGGCGTAAATGATTTAAATCTTCCAACTCTTGAGCCAGTGCTAAAGCTTCAATTGAATCTTCCGATGAAAGCAAGCGCATACCGATATCGGACTTTCCAACCCGACCACACGCGTTAATTCGCGGACCGAACACATACCCTAAATGATACGCATTTGGAGCTTTATCTAAACCGACTAATTGTGCTAACGCCATAATTCCCAAATTTTTTCCCTGACGCATTTGAGTCAAACCCGATTTAACAAACAAACGATTAACACCCTGTAATTTCACTACATCACAAACCGTTCCCAAAGCCACTAAATCTAAATACTGTATTAAATTCGGTTCAACGCGTTTTTCATAAAACCCTTTAGTCCGCAAAATTTTATTAAGCGCCACCAAGAATAAAAATACCACACCCACCGCTGCCAAATGATGACAAGGATGATTCTTATCTTCATCCAATCGTTTGGGATTCACAACGGCATATGCATTGGGTAATTTTTTCTCAGGTTCATGATGATCTAACACCAAAATATCCAGACCCAATTGAGTTCCATATTCAATCGGTTCAAATGCCGTCATCCCGCAATCAACTGTAGCTATAACCGAACATCCTGCTTTTTTAAACTCTTTCATTTTACCCGCATTAGGACCATATCCGTCTTCCCGATTAGGAATAAACGTCAACACAGGGACCCCACAGGATTTCAAAAACATTTTTAAAATAGCCGTTGACGTGGCGCCATCCACATCATAATCCCCCATAATTCCAATAGGTTCTCCCGCCAAAATAGCAGTTGCCATGCGAGTAGCTGCTTTTTCCATATCTTTTAAAGAAAAAGGATTGGGTAGGTTTTGCTTTAAAGTTGGATATAAAAAAGACTGTACTGCTTCTGCCGACACTCCACGCGATACCAAAATACGAGCTACAATTTCGGGAACATCAAACTTTTGAACAATTTCTAAAACTAATCGATCGTCTGCGAGTTTTAACTGCCAATTAAGCCCATTGACAGATTTTTTTCCATCTTCCATAATCATCTTTATCCTTACGTCTTATTCCTTTTCAGTGTATCTGACAAAAAAAATAAAATCAAGTATAAAAATCCCTTGCAAAGGCTTTCGGATTCAATTATATTCAAAACAAAGGAAAGGGAAATAAAATGACCACGCGAAATATCCTGTTTGTTGCCAGCGAAATGACACCATTTGTTAAAACAGGAGGGTTGGGCGATGTGGTTGGTTCTTTACCAAAAGCCTTGCGAGACCGCGGTTTAAACGTAAAAGTGATTCTTCCTTTATATTCCAAAATTGATTATCAAAAATACGCTTTACAAAAAGTAATGGATGGCAACTGCGTCAACATGGGAAATTGCAGTGAATTTTTCTCAATTCATCATTCTAATTTTATTCCTGGAGTTGAGGTATTTTTCTTAGAATTTAATAAATATTTTGAACGCTCTGGCATCTATAACGACCCATGGACAAATCAAGCCTATGGTGATAATGCTTATCGCTATGCTTTTTTATGCCGAGCTGCCCTGCAAGCAACAAAAGATTTAGGTTTTCAACCGAACGTGATTCATTTACATGATTGGCAAACAGCTCTCATACCTTATTATATCAAAAACGAACATGATCCATTTTTTGCTCATACGAAAACATTGCTGACTATTCACAATCTTCCTTATCAAGGACGATTTGGGCAAGATATTATGGGATATGCCAAAATTGATTGGAAAGATTTTCATCAAAATGCTTTTGAAGACTATGGTTCTGTCAATTTCTTAAAAGCCGGCTTGCGTTTTGCGGATAAACTCAATACGGTTTCTCCAAATTATGCCCGAGAAATTTTAACTCCGGAATATGGAGCCGGATTAGACTTTTTACTTCGAGAACGACAAAAAGATTTAACAGGTATTCTAAACGGAATAGACACAACTCTATGGAATCCAGATAAAGATTTAATTTTACCCCAAAATTATTCTTCAACAACTTTCAAGTCGGGTAAAGCAAAGAATAAAATAGAATTACAGAAAAAATTTAAATTAGAAATATCTGATAAACCTATTTTTTCAATGGCGGTCCGTTTAGCTGAACAAAAAGGAATTGGAATGTTAGCTCAAGCAATTGAACCAATTTTAAATACGATGCAATGCCAATTTGTGATTATGGGACAAGGGGAACAATGGGCTCAAAATTATCTTGCCTCATTGCCTTCAAAATATCCTCATCGTATTGCTGTTGAAATTGGCTTTAATTCGGATACAGAACATATGATGGATGCAGGTAGTGATTTTTCACTTGTTCCATCAATTTATGAACCTTGTGGTTTAAAACAAATGGTCAGCCAAACATATGGTGCTCTACCAATTGCACGATCAACCGGCGGGTTGGAAGATACCGTTTTCAATTATAACGAATATTACGGTGTAGGAACTGGATTTAAATTCCGGGATATAACTCCACAAGCCTTATATAACACTATCGGATGGGCGAATGCAACTTACTTTGACAGGCCAGAACATATTAATAAAATGCGCAAAATGGCAATGAAACAAGACTATTCTTGGGATCGTTCTTCTACGGATTATCAAAATTTATATAAAAAAATGACAGGAGTATCATAATGCAAAAAATAAATGTCGCTATTATTGGATGGGGAAATGTTGGACGTGGCTGTAAACGCGCTTTATCAGAATGTTCAGATATGGTTTTAGCCGGGGTTGTTCGTCGTCCGGCATCTGTTGGGAAAGATGAGGAAGAATTAAAAGATACGCACGTTGTTTCCGATATTTCAAAATTAAAAACAAGACCTGATGTTGTTTTATTATGTGTACCTTCACGAGAGCTACCTGACAAAATGAAAATGTATCAAGAGTTAGGTTTTTGTACAGTAGACAGTTATGACGAACATGATAAAATTTGGTCTTTAAAAAACAGTGCAGACATTGTTGCTGCTTCTAAAAAAGTGGTTTCCATCACAGGTGCCGGTTGGGATCCGGGTACTGATTCGGCTATTCGAGCATTAATGCGTATTGTTTCTATTACGGGACATACAACCACAACTTTTGGAGGGACAAAAGGTGGACGGAGTATGGGACATACCGCATTAGTAAAAAATATTCCCGGCGTTAAAAATGCCGTCTCTTTAACTTTTGCAAATGGGCGCGGGAAACATAAACGTCATGTTTATGTAGAAGTGGCTCCAGATGGTAATTTTGAAGAAATAAAAAAAGCTATTTTAGCTGACCCATATTTTGTAAATGATCCCACAGAGGTAGAACAAGTTAAAAGTATAGACAAATACAATACCTTGCACCACGCCGGTTCTATTGAACGTACAGGGATGCAGGTAAACCAACGTTACGATGTTGCAGGTATCAATCCCGAGTTTACGGCAAATGTAATGGTCTGTTGTGCCCGTGCTTGTATGGTGGCAAAAGAAAAAGGTGAGTTTGGAACTTTTACCTTTATAGAACGCCCATTAATTGATTATTTATCCGGAACATTAGAAGAAAAA
>CALXUD010000028.1 GCA_944391585.1 uncultured Alphaproteobacteria bacterium
TTTTTTTAATAAAAAAAATTTTATTCCTAAAAATTGATAAGCTAAACCACAATTCAGTTTTTTCTTTTTTAAAATATTCATTTTATTTTTCCCCCCTTTGAATATTTCTATGTTTTTAAAACTTTATTTTTCTCCCGAAAGAAAAACTCCCGAGTACGTTTCCTTCCTTTCCGAACTGTTTTAAGAAAAGGAATTCCCAATATATACAACAATGTAATACGCTTACGTTCTACCGTTAAAGCATGATTTTGAACAATTTTTTTGTGCTTATAAAAATCTTCTAATCCCGGCAAAGGCATTGGGTCTAATTCAACTGTTTCAGTTTCTAAACTTTTTGGCATTTGAATAGCTTTGTCTATTCCTTTAACCATTTCATCGACAGAAACATCCATGCATTTATAATTAAAAGGACATACTTCATGTTGTGGATCTAATTTATTTTCTACACAAACAGAACAGGGATTTCTCGGTAATATATTCACATTACAAGGATAATAAGCTAATTCAAGAGGCTCTCCAGAAGAATATGAAATAACACTTCGACATCCGACAAAGCGAGCCAAATGCATTAACCCTCCAATACTACCCACAAATAAATCTGAGTTATGTAAAACAGCTGCCACTTCTCGCATGGAAAAAACGCCACGTTTATCCAAAACATTTTCCAATTTCAAATCAGATTTTTGTCCTAATTGAATAAAATTATACTTATCCTTTAAACGATTCACCAACTCTTGAACTTTATTTAAATCCCAAGTTTTATACTTTTGAATTCCATTGGCTATAATAGCGATTTGATTTTTATCAAAAAAACGACCGAATTTTTTTTCTTCTTCACTCAACGGTAAACAGGGGTTAATTTCAATTTTTCCCTGCATACCCAATCGCTCACAAATCCTTGCTATCAAATGCTTATAAGCCCAAGCAGTAAAATACTGTCCCTCTTTTGTTTGACGAATATCACAACCATTTAAAAAATGTAATTTAAAAGACATCCCTTCAATGAATAATTCATCATTTTTAAAAGGAAATAATTGATTGATTACTCCCATATTAAAATCTTTTAAAAAATAAGCCGAATCACAATCTTTAAAAAAATCAGGATAATCAACAATGGCCAAAAGTTTTTTACCTGTTTGATGATAATACTGCTCTAAAGCTTCCCGAAAAACCAGATTGTCCCCCAATCCGGAAAAAGAAAAATAAATATCATTATAGCCTAATGCTTTAGCCTTTCCCAATGAAATAAAACTATGCGTCATAACTTACCTTTTTATAATACGGAATACCACAAAAGTAATAACTCTTCTCTTTTCGCTTTCCATCCGAAAAAGACTTCTTCTTAAAAATTACCAAACCTAAAAAATAAATGCGTTTAACATTTAATCCTTTTTCTTTATGTATAATTTTCCTTTTAAGCTCATTCCAATAAAAAGCAACGCAACTCCTGCTCCACGGCGTATAAAAAAGATTGTTGTAATATAAATAAGAAAGAGGTGTAAAAATGTTTTTATGCCATGGTTTAACTCCACTGACATAATGAACTATACAAATTTGTTTTAAGTGTTGTTTGATGTATCCTACACGTTTCCAATCATGTAAAATAACTTGCATATTATATATTTCTGGTAAAGATAAAATACGCCCATCCGCAACTATATTCATAACATCTTGATCAACAAAGATGATTTTATCTGCATATTTTTTTATCAAATCAAAACATTTTTCTTCAAGACCATCTTTTTTCAAGTGTGTGATATTAAATAATGTGACTCCTGAATTAAAATAATGTCCATTTTTTAACGCTAATCGATCAACAGATTCTTTGGCATAAAAATCTTCAATCATTGCAAAATAGTTATCTTGTATATCGATATTATATAATGGGCGTAAATCACCTTTAACAATTAAATCAATATCTAAATATAAAATGCGATCTAAATCTGGGAAAAGAGATGGAATTTTTAATCGATAATAGGTTGGTAAAGAAAAGTGTGTTCCTTTTGGAATGACGCAATTTTCAAATTCTTTTTCATCCATACGAATGAATTCTAATTCCAAGGAATACTTCTTTTTTAACTTTTCAATTTTTTGTTTATTTTGTTCACTGATTCCACCATCCAACACGTGGAAAAAGAAATTTGATTGTGGGTTGGATAATAAAACAGAGACAATCATTGCTCCTAAATGAGGGGCATAATTATTATCGCATGAACAACAAATATGAATCATTTCGGAAGTCATTACAAAAGCCTCTTTTTGATTTTAAAGAAAAAGAATAAACGGAGTCTAAAAAGATGTGTTTCCTCGTCATAAGAAACTGAAAAAAGTTTTAATAAAGTACGTCGAATATACGTATAGTAATAATAATTATACTTTTTTGTCTGCAAATAAGTTGTTCTGACATGACTTGGTAAGCACATCAAGTCTTTTTTTGTTAAATTCATGCGCTGAAACTCTTTTTGAATCAAACGATAAAATTCTGGTCTATATTTTCTTGCACTTTTATGCATCCAATACAATAGTCCCATGATTTTCATTTTTAAAAAAGATGGCTTTAACTCATCATATCTGTTGTGTTTTTTTAATGTTTGTTCAATATCGTTAAAATGTGAAAAAAAGGCAAACCCATTTCGTTTAATATCTGTTGCATCGGAACCCTGTCGATTTAATCGATAAAAATAAACTCTGTCTGGACACAATACCGCCCGTTTTACACAAATAAACATTTTAAAAAAATGAGGATAATCTTCATACTTTATTCCCTCCCTAAAATAAAGTTTGTTTTTCCTCATAAAATCAGTTCGATATAATTTATTCCATGGAGCTCCACAAATTTGATTAAAATATAAATCCTGAGCATCATCAAAAGAAAAAATTTTATTTTGGAACCGTTCAAATAATAAAATATCTTCTACCGCTGGACACGAAACAATTTTTTGACTTTTATCGTCAAAATTAACATAGCGACCAATAACTAATTCTACATCATTCCTTTCAGCAATTTCATACATTTTCTCACAAAAATGAATATCTTGCCAATCATCCGAATCGACAAAAGCCAAATATTTACCTTTGGCTTCACGAATACCGACATTGCGCGCAGCTCCTTGCCCGGCATTTTGTTGAGTTACAATTCGAACACGATTATCCTTATCGGCATAAGATTTTAAAATTTCAAGAGAATTATCTGTAGAACCATCATTAATACATAAAATTTCAATATCTTTTAAAGTTTGATTAACTAATGAATTCATACATTGAGGTAAATATTTCTCAACATTATAAACAGGAACAATGAGAGTAATTTTGGGTTGTTTATCGAACATTATTTACCAATTCCCTGATAGGTAAAACCTAAAGATTCAGCTTGTTTTTTATCCCATAAATTGCGACAATCGACAATGTTTTTAGTACGCATTAAAGAAGCTATGCGGGTTAAATCTAGTGATTTAAAATCATCCCATTCCGTTAAAATGGCAACAACATCCGCATCTTTTACGGCTTCATAAGCATCATCGGCATAGCTGATTTTGTTTTCTAAAAGAATCTTTGCATTTTCTAATGCTTTCGGATCATATGCCGTAATCGTTGTTTTATTACGCAACAATTCGGCAATAATCTCCATTGCCGGTGATTCACGACAATCATCTGTTCCGCCTTTAAACGCCAATCCCAAAACAGCGATTTTTGCATTTGGAATTTCTTGAATAACCTTTAAAATGCGCTTAGCCATTTCAATTTTTCGCTCATCATTTTTTTGAATTGTATTTTCAATTAATGATAACTCAACACCATTCATACGTCCCATATAAGCCATTGCTAATGTATCTTTTGGAAAACAAGAACCACCATATCCCGGACCCGGATTTAAAAACTTATTCCCAATTCGAGTATCAGTTCCCATTCCAACAGCTAACTCACCAATATCTGCTCCGACTTTTTCACACAAATTCGCCATTTCATTAATATAATGAATTTTCATTGCCAAAAAAGCATTAGAGGCATATTTAATCATCTCCGCCGAGCGACGCTTAACCAATAATATTTTTGTTTTTTCCGGGAAACCTTTATACAAGTCAGATAAAATCGCACGCGCCCGTTCACTATCCGTTCCGATAACGACACGGTCCGGATTAAAAAAATCAGAAACGGCAAAGCCTTCTCGTAAAAATTCCGGCATGGAAACAACATCGCAATCCAATGTTGGATTAACGTCTTTAATAATACCTTCCACATTTTCTCCTGTTCCGACCGGCACTGTTGATTTAACCGCCACAACCGCATAATGATCCAGACAATTTGCCATTTCCGATACAGCGGCATAAATGTATTTCATATCAGCTTCTTTAGTTACCGGATGCGGAGGCGTTCCGACAGCAATAATAATCACCTCGGCTTCTTTTATTCCTTCACAAATAGAATCTGTAAAATGAATCCGACCGGCTTGAATATTTTGAGACAGCAATTTATCCAAATCTTTTTCAAATAAGGTTGAACGTCCTGCCCGCAACGCTGCTACTTTTTTAATATCCTTATCAATACAAACAACCTGATGCCCTAATTCGGCAAATCCAACACCTGTTGGCAATCCGACATATCCCGTTCCGATAATACTGATTTTCATTTAAGCCTCTTTGATTTTATCTTTAAAATATAAAATTGTTTTTTCCAAACCTTCCTGTAATTGAACTTTAGGTTCCCATCCCAATTCTTTTTGTGCTAACGAAATATCTGGTCGTCTTTGTGTCGGGTCATCTTTTGGTAACGGTTCAAAAACAATTTGAGAATTTGTTTGAACCAAATTCAATACTTTTTGAGCCAATTCATTCATTGTAAACTCATGTGGATTACCCAAATTAATCGGTCCTGTTAATCCATCGCGTGCATTCATCATTGAAATTATACCGTTAATCAAATCATCTACATAACAAAATGAACGCGTCTGATTTCCATCTCCATATATGGTGATATTTTCTCCTCGCAATGCCTGGCAAATAAAATTACTGACGACACGTCCGTCTTCCGGATTCATATATGGTCCATAGGTGTTAAAAATACGAATGACCCGAATATCCACCCCTTCTTCCCGATGATAATCAAAGAATAAAGATTCGGCACATCGTTTTCCTTCATCATAACAAGCCCGAATCCCAATCGGATTTACGTTTCCCCGATAAGATTCCGATTGTGGATGAACCAACGGCTCTCCGTACACTTCTGATGTGGAAGATTGCAAAATACGAGCTTTATTTTTCTTGGCCAACTCCAACATATTCAACGCACCAAAAACACACGTTTTTGTTGTAAAAATAGCCGCTTTCCCTTGATAATGGCGAGGTGAAGCGGGACATGCTAAATTATAAATTTGATCAATTTTTTCATAAAGATCCAATGGTTCAATCACATTATGCTCAATAAACCGAAAATTGGATACCCCCATTAAATCAGCAATATTATCCAATGATCCCGTATAATTATTATCCACACAAATAACATTATCCCCATCTTTAACAAGACGACGACATAAATTAGAACCTAAAAAGCCGGTTCCGCCGGTTACCAAAATTGTTTTCATTTCAGACCTTTTTACATTAAACTTTTTTGCTTATATCATAGCTTATCTGAAAAATCAAATCATTATTGGAATAAAATTGCATGTCAAATTTAACCACATCCGTATATTTATAAAGCTGGTGCAATAGGCAAACACTGAATTTTTTTGCTGATTAATCTTTTACACGTATTATGAGCACTTTGTTTTGTTTCAAAGCCAGAAATTCGAGCCCGATATAAATTATTTGCAAATGGTGTTCTAATTTCTTTATCTCGACCATCAAAATAACGCAATGCATTTTGAGCTTGTTTTAACGCCTGTTTTTCTGATCCGAAAGCTCCGACTTGGATTTCCCATGATGTGTTTTTATCTCCCTGCTCTGAAACAGTTAAATCATCCACTTCCAAACGTCCAACTCCCAAAAGGCCCTTATTATTTTGATTATTCTTCAAATATGCCAGAGAAACTTTTTTCGCTTTTAAAGCACTTTCTTTCATAATGGGTAAATACAAATCTCGTTTAGGTAAACCAACCAAAGCCTTTTGTTTTAGGGGATTTTTATCCATTTTTTCAAATAATTGTTGTTGTTTAGATATCTTTTTAAATCCCTTATCCAATAATTTAATCGCTTGAGCATCTCTTTTTTTGACACTGCTTTGGCCTAAGACAACACTGACTAAACGTTCATCATTTTTATGAGCTGTTGAAATAATATTATATCCCACAGCTGCAACATATCCGGTTTTTAATCCCTCAGCCCCTTTATAGTAACGTAAAACATTATTGTGATTTACATATTGTTTTCCATGATAAGAAAATGAGTTTGTTGAAAATAAACGATAATATTGAGGATAATGGTTAATCATGGCAATTGTTAAAATAGCCATATCTTTTGCTGTTGTCACTTGTTCCGGATGATGCAATCCAGACGCATTTTTAAATGTTGTATGACGTAATCCTAAATCATACGCTGCGGAGGTCATCATTAAAGCAAAATCCTCTTCACTGGGAGCTAAAGCTTCAGCCAAAACAACAGCAGCGTCATTTGCTGATTTAACAATCAACGCCAAAATAGCTTCTCGCACCGTAATCGTATCTCCGGCTTTTAAATAAATCTTAGACTTAGGTTGACGAGCAGCTTTTTCCGAGATTGGAAGAGGATCATTCATGGATAGAATTCCATTTTCCAATGCATCAAAAGTTAAATACAGTGTCATTACTTTTGTCAAAGAAGCCGGATGTTGTTCAATATCGGCATTTTTAGATTCTAAAATCAATCCTGATTTTGTATCCGCCACCAACGTGCTTGGTCCGGCCCAGCCGAAGCAGACCGTTGAAAAGAATAAACAAAATATTAAAGTCAAAAATCTCATTTCAACCTCTTTGTTTCTTTTTACCGCACAAAAGGTTAAAAAAGGATAAACAAAATAAGCAAATTTTGAGTATAATGTTGCCTTTTTTTAACATTCGCTATAAAATTAGCTTTTATGATACATCAAAATTTAAATTTTCTCAAACAAAAAATAGATCGTGTTTCACTTAAACCGGGTGTTTATCGTATGCTTGATGAAGAGGGAAACGTTCTTTATGTCGGGAAAGCTAAAAGTTTAAGAAAACGCTTACAAAATTATTTACGAACCAATCAATTATCCACTCGTATTTTAACCTTAATGAGTAAGGCCCGAGATATTATAACAATAGAGACTCAAAGCGAATCTGAAGCTTTGTTAGTTGAAAATGACCTAATTAAACAATTCAATCCCCCATTTAACATTCTTCTGAAAGATGATAAAACATATCCTAATCTTCTTATTACAAAAGAGGATTTCCCTAGATTAATGAAGCATCGAGGAGCTCACAACATTCCAGGAAAATACTTTGGTCCTTTTCCATCGGTTGACGCTCTTAACCGTGTTTTAGAGGAATTACAAAAATACTTTGGTTTGCGCACCTGCACAAATACCTATTTTAAGAACAGAACCCGTCCCTGCCTGCTTTATCAAATCAAAAAATGCACAGCTCCTTGTTGTAGTAAAATTTCGTTATCGGATTATCATACAAAAATCCAACAAGCTTTACAATTTTTAAATGGCAAAACAAAGGATTTACAAGACCAACTAACCATTGAAATGAAAGAATTGTCTAAACAACAGCGTTATGAAGAAGCTGCTGTTATCCGAGATAAAATTATTTCATTGAACCAAATTCAAAATCCAAACTTACATGCGGGCTTGGAAAATACCGATATTATTGGATTGTATAAAAAAAACGGACAATTTTGTCTTCAAGTTTTTCGCTATTTAACTGGTCGAATGCAAGGGCATTTCAGTTATTTTTTGGAACCGATTGAAACCGATCTCAGCCTTGTTTTAGAATCATTTTTAACACAATTTTATGAAAAAACAAATCTACCCCGTCAAATTTTATTACCCGCCTCCGTCAGTCCGACATTTGCTAGGACACTTAAAACACATATTCAAATTCCACCGTTTCGCGGACAAAAACGATTATTGATCGAAAATGCAAATGAAAATGCAAAAAAATCTTTTATTGAACATGAGCAACAAACAAAAATCAGCCAATCTGTCTGGCAAGAGTTATCCGATTTATTCAAAGTGCCTTTTTTAAAAAGCGTAGATGTCTTTGATAACAGTCACATACAGGGGACAAATGCTGTTGGTGTTTGTATTCGTACGACACCTAAAGGGTTTGATAAAAATCATTATCGTCGTTTTAACCTATCGGCGGAAACCGTGAACACACGAAATGATGTTGCAATGATGCATCTTGTTTTAGATCGTTATTTAAAACGTGGGTTAAGCGAAAAAACACTACCTGATCTTATATTATTAGATGGAGGGCGTGGTCAACTATCTCAAGTTATCCCATTATTTGAAAAATTAGGTGTCTATAAAACAAAATTGGGGGCTTTTGCTAAAACTGGGGGGCATGAAGCTGGGACAGAAACATTATACATTATGGGACAAGATAATCCCATTCGTTTAAACCCCAAAAGTCCGCTCATTCACTTAATTCAGCGCATGCGGGATGAGGCACATCGCTTTGCTATTACCTCCCACCGACAAAAACGAGCAAAAAATATGTTTCATGAAAGTTTGATAGATATTGAGGGTATTGGAGCGAAACGAAAAAAAGCTCTTCTAAATCACTTTGGCTCTATTAAAATACTCTCTGGGGCTTCAGTGAGTGAAATTATGCGTGTAGAAGGAATTAGCGAAAAAATAGCAAAAAAAATATATACATTTTATCACAATTAGGTGTATAAAAATGTATGAGTTAAAAATGAAAGGATTTTTTGCATGAAACAAATAAAACCTCAAAAAGCCATCAAAAAAGTGAATATTCCAAATTTATTGACCATGTTACGTATTTGGGCAATTCCGATGATTGTATTAACATTTCTTTTTAATACACCCTTTTGGGCATGGACAGGGGCTATTTTGTTCATTTTGGCAGGTATTACTGATTATATGGATGGATATTTAGCTCGACATTTAAACCAATTATCCCGCTTCGGACGTGTTTTAGATCCCATTGCCGACAAATTGCTGGTTGGAGCTGTTTTATTGATGTTAGCCTATTCCGGCCGTTTAGGAGTGTGGGGTATTTTACCAGCGGTTGTGATTTTATGTCGCGAAATTTTAGTCTCTGGATTACGTGAATTTTTAGCAGAAATTAAAGTTGGTTGTCCCGTTACAAAACTTGCAAAATGGAAAACCGCTTGCCAAATGACGGCGTTGCCAATGTTGATTGTTGCATCTCCGGCTCACTCAGGCTTTTTAACAACCATTTTTTCATGGGTAGGCATGTTTGCGTTATGGGGAGCAGCTTTATTAACTGTTATGACAGGGTATGATTATTGGCAATCTGGTCGCAAATATATGGAAGAGGAATAAAATGATACACACATTAACACATCAAATTAAACATTTGGAAAAGCTTTTAGAAACAGCTCAAAATCCTAAAATTCTATGGGAAGAAATGCAGATTTTAGGGAATCAGGCTTTTGATTTACAAGATCAAATCATGCTGGCTCTAGATCAAGCCGAAGGAACAGAAACAGACATCCAGTCAGTGCAACAACTTTTTGAAGCACGCGAATATGTTTGGGATTTAATGAACCAAATTGCCCTTTTGGAAGCTCATTTAAAAGACAAAACATTCCCGAACGGCAAAGGAGAAAAAGAACATACTTGCTGTCATCACAACGCCGAAAAGAAAAAAGGAGATGCTTGCCACTGTAACCATACTCATAAGGAGGGACATACTTGTTCTTCTCATTCAGAAAACAAACAGGGTTGTTGTTGTAGAAGAAAGACAACAACTACATCAAAAAAACGAAAAGAAAGGTTAAAAGATGAATAAACAATCCGAAGTTTCTTTTGAAGAGGCAATGCAAGAATTAGAACAAATCGTTCATACACTGGAAACCGGTAAAATTAAACTGGATGAAGCTATCTCTGTTTATGAACGCGGTATGTATTTAAAAAAAGTTTGTGATATGCGCTTATCTGCTGCCAAAACTAAAATTGATCAACTGCAAATCGAAAATAACACAATTGTCGGTGCCAACTCTTTTGATTCTCAAATAAAAGGTGAATAACGGGAAAACATGACTCAATCTAAATTACTAACTGAACAACAACGTAATGATTTATTTAACGCAATCGTTACCGCTTTTCCACATGCTCGTTGTGAATTAAATTATACAAATCCTTTCACTTTAATGGTTGCCATTATTTTATCCGCTCAAAGTACGGATAAAGGGGTGAACAAAGCAACTCCGGCTTTGTTTGCCAAAGCAGACACGCCGAAAAAAATGTTAAAATTGGGTGCAGATGGTGTACGAGAATATGTAAAGTCATTGAATTATTTTAATAATAAGACAAAATCCATTATAGGACTTTCACAAGCATTAGTGGATAAATTCAACGGTGAATTGCCTAAAACATTTGAAGAATTAATTACATTACCCGGTGTTGGTCGAAAAACTGCAAATGTTTTTTTAAATGTGCTATACCGAGCTCCTACAATTGGTGTGGACACACATGTTTTCCGTTTAGCTCATCGTTTAAAAATTACGACAGGGAAAACACCAGAAGAAGTTGAAAAAAATTTAGTGAAACTAGTCCCAGAGCAATATAAACCTGATATTGCTTTATCGACCGTTTTACTGGGACGCTATATATGCACAGCAAAAAAACCGAAATGTGATAAATGTCCCATTTGGAATTTTTGCTATGCTGACGAAAAAAAGCTTTTACATTAAAAAAAAATCAGTTATCCTTTTCTATATTTAAATAATAGAAAGGGGATATCATGCGTTCATCATTTTTTGGGATTTCTTTAATTTTAGCGTTATTTGCTACATCCGTTTCTGCGACAGAAAAAGTTATTCCAGAAACAGAGCAAAAAAATTTAAATGTTACTATTTATAATGGGAATCGAGCCTTAATTAAAGACACTCGCTCCATTCAATTAGAAAATGGATTAAACACTATTTCTTTTAGTGGTGTTTCCAGCCAAATCATCCCTGAAAGCGCACTTTTACAAGGTGTTGGTTTAAAAACACAAGAACAAAACTTTAATTTTGATTTAATAGATTATAATTCACTTATGGAAAAATCTGTCGGTTCTCAGGTTGATATTGAATACATTGACCCCGCCACGGGTGTCGTTAGTAACGGAACTGCGGAATTATTAGCTTTTAATGGCGGATCCCCTGTTTTAAAAATAGATAATAAAATTGAAACAAATTATCCTGGACGAATCATTTTTAATAAAGTCCCTGATAATTTACGTGCAAAACCAACCTTAACGGTTGATGTTTTTGCTCAAAACGCTGGAATACAAAATGTAAATTTAAGTTATTTAACAGAAGGGTTATCTTGGCGAGCTGATTATGTAGGAGAATTGAATAGCACCGAAGATAAATTAAATTTAAATGGGCTTGTAACATTAACAAACAACTCAAATACCGATTTTAAAAATGCCCATTTACAATTAGTAGCCGGAGATGTGAACATTGTCCCCATAAACGCAATTATGCCTCGTAAAGCCGAAAGATATATGTTAGCAAGTGCTACAGTAAATGATGCGATATCTACAGAAAAATTTTCTGACTTTTATTTATACACCCTCCCGCAAACAACAGATATTCTATCTAAACAAACAAAACAAGTTGCTTTATTATCTGGGCAAAACGTTTCTTTGAAAAAAAC
>CALXUD010000029.1 GCA_944391585.1 uncultured Alphaproteobacteria bacterium
ATGAAAAAGAAAGAAATGTTAGATGAAATGCGCCTCAAAATAAAAGAAACCAGTCATATGCCAAAGGAACTGATGCGTTTAGGCTTTAATTTAAACGCCAGTGCCGGTAAAAAAACACCATTTGAATTATTGGCTTATCAAGACGTAAATTGGGACGATTTGGTGCGTGCCTGGCCTTCTTTACAGGAGATTCCTACTGACGTTGCGGAACAATTAGAAATTGAGGGGCGCTATCAAGGCTATTTAGCCCGCCAACAACAAGATATTGAAGCCTTTCAAAAAGAAGAAGCTTTGAAAATTCCACAAGATATGGATTATAACCAAATCGGCGGCTTATCTCGTGAAATCGTGGAACGGTTAGAGGCAACAAAACCCGCCAGTATCGGCGCCATGCGTCGCATGACCGGTATCACGCCGGCTTCGGTGACCGCCGTCATCGGTTATTTAAAAAAGAAAAAATAGCCATAAGTTTGCCAAAAAAGGGCTGGACTTTTCAAGGAGCCTGTATTATAAGTTTTGCAGATAAAATGAAAGGACAATATATGAAACATTATACTTTTTCCATGATAAAACCAGATGCAACAAAACGTAATTTAACCGGCTCTATCAATGCAATGATTGAAAAAAGCGGGTTGAAAATTGTGGCTCAAAAACGAATTAAGTTAACTCCCGAAATGGCGGGAGCATTTTACGCGGAACATCAAGGCAAGCCATTTTACGATGGCTTGGTTGAAGCTATGACATCTGGACCGATTGTGGTTCAAGTTTTAGAAGGTGGCGATGATGTGATCACCAAATATCGTTCCATAATGGGAGCAACCAATCCGGCCAATGCGGAAGCCGGCACCATTCGTGCTGAATATGGGATGGAATTACCAAACAATTCGGTACATGGTTCTGATTCACCGGAATCGGCTGCTCGGGAAATTAGTTTTTTCTTTGCGAAAACAGAAATTGTCGGATAATCAAAATCAAAAAAGAAAACGCTTCCAGTGTTGGAGGCGTTTTTTTATTGTCTTCCAAAATAAAAACAGATATACTTTTTACATGCAAAAATTGAGATGCTTTTTAACACTTTTTATTTGTTTTATCATCGGTGGCACTGGAATAGCTGAAACACTGAATGAAGGCCAGCTATTTACAAAAGACCAATCTTGCCAGTTTCATTATTTAACCAATCAAAATACCACAGGTTGGCATTTTGAAATTGAAGAAGGCGTTTGTCAAAACAAATTGGCACAAGGAAAAATGACTTTAAGTATTTTTGATGCCTTCCAACGTCCAGTTGAACAAATTTTCGGTTATTTTAATCAAGGTTATTGGATTGGCAACACACCTTTACAAAAAGAGGTCTTAACCCGAACGAGTGATCAAGCCACACAAAAACTCACCTTTTTAATCGGGAAAGATGATTTTCTAAAAGCACTATTTATTGGACAAATGAGTGCAGATCCAAAAAAAGACAATCAATATGGTCCATTTATTTTATGCGAACCGTTGAAGATGTTAGTAGTATCTGAGGATAAAGATTTATTTCAAACACAAGCCAATCAGCTTTCCTTATTTGAAAAAGCACAAAAATTTGCTATTGAATTATGCCCACAGCAAGAAACACTCATGCTTTTCGGTTCCACCAAAATCGATCCGAAGCAAGAAGATATTTTCTTTTATGCCGATTTAAATGTGCAACAGGAAAATGCTCGTATTTTAAAAACACCGGATACAGCCGTTTCTTCGGAACAAGAAGCTCTTTCCAAAGAAAATATATCCCCACAGACAGAAGTAAATAATATCGATAAAACACCGCTTTTGCAGCCGGAACGCATCCCTGCTTTTATTTTGTTAAGCAAAATTATGCGCCAACCGGTAGACGCTTATTTTGCGGTTTTTGTTGATCAAATCAATCCTGATAACACTGTTTTTCTGCCAAAACAGCATCTCACTTTAAAAGGGAATGCTTTAAAGGCCGGTTGGCAGGTTGTTTTCGGTAAAATGAATGCACAAGAAACAGCTGATGGCCAACCACTTAGTGGCACATTTCAAGTGAGCAAATCTGTTATCTGTCAAGAAGAACGGTGCCGTGATTATCATGGGGATATATATGAATTCTAAAACACAAAAAATTTATTTTATTTTAATCATTGCTTTAATTGCCGGATTAGGGCTTTTAATGTTACGCAGCCGTTTAGCTCAAAAAACAGCGGAATCTTATTTAGCCGACATGCAATTGACACAAGAGCAAATACAATATACCTCCATTGCAGCTCCTCTTTGGAGTGATGGGATTATTCTCTATCAAGTTCAATTTCCGCAATTAAAAGTGCCTCATAAAATAGATAAAATGATTGTACATAAAGACCAAAACAAAATCTCAATCCGATTATTGGGAGCCTCTATTCACATATTAGATATTCTACGCGAGCAAAACCCGTTACTTTTAAAAAAGAATCTTTTAGCATATCAATCCGAAGAAGCTTTCCAACATCCACTGGAATCACTGGCTTTTTGCGGTATTAACGCTGTTGATTTTGATATGACAGTACGTTTAAAAAAGGAAATTGATCAATTGGCTTTATATGCCTCTTTAGACATCAAAAATCAAGCGCAGATTTACTTAACCGGTTTTATTAAAAAATCACTTCAACTAGATGAAATCATCAAAAATCCACTGTTATTGGCACAAACACAAATTACAAAACCGATTTTAACTTTAAAGAATAAGGGATTGATTGAACGATATAATACTTATTTAAATAGCATCGAAAAACCAGCCATTCATCTATCGGATAATTTATTAAAACAAACACCCGAACATCCGATTATTTTAAATCAGATTATAGAATTTTAATAATAAACGTATTAAATAAAAACAACGTCCCAATCACAGACCACATCATAAGAACGAATAAAGAGAAGTCAACTAAAATAGATTTTACCAATCCCTTTATATCATAGAATGTCGCCCGTTCAAATGTTAACCAAACAAATAAGCGCAGCCCCAACACAATTAAAAACGCAATCAAATATGTTTTAATTTCCAACAAATACATGGATAAAGGTTGCTGCTCCGTATGAATCGAATAAATCCAGCTCCCCATAATAAGCCCACACATCGGCAAAAAACGAAAAGAAGTAAAAAATTTAAAAAATGAAGTTAAACGACTCATCCACTCCCCCTCCTATAAACGACGACGACGACGAACACTGCTCCGAGAACGTTTCGTCTCCTGAATTTCTGTTAAGTCTGTTTTACTGACAGGAGAAGATAAATTTTGCATTTGTTGTTGAGAGGCTAAAATTTCCCGTCGAGCCTTTTCAATTTCACTTAAAGACATACTGTTTTCAAGTGATTTACGTGCTTTTTCAGCTTCCGGCAATTTTTGTTCAGCTGCAACAGATAGCCATGCATATCCTTTTATCACATCACGCGGAACAGATTCTCCATTAGCATAAATTAACCCAAGAACATAAGCAGACAAAGCATGATTCTTAGAGGCAGCATATGTATAATGCTCAATTGCTTTTTGTATGTCCGGATAAGAAACGCCATAGCCATTTTGATACATATTTCCTAGCATATAAACGGCATAAACATCTCCTGCCAATGCAGAATTTAAATAGTATTCAAATGCTTTCTTATAATCTTGAGATACACCTTGCCCTTTAAAATACATATCCCCCAAATACGTTTGCACAATTGGCTTTTCAGTCGAAGGAACTTTAGAAAAATATTCAAATGCTTTCTTGTAATCAATCCCAACACCTGAGCCAGTATAGTACATAACACCTAAATTCAATAAAGCAGAGGCATTTCCTTGAGCGGCTGCTTTTTCATATAAATCTAATGCTTTCCGTTGGTTACGACTAACCCCTCGCCCTTCGGCATAAGCATAAGCCAGCAACGCTTGTGCCATATTATAATTTTGATCAACCGACTGCTGTAAATAATCTACCGCTTTTCTTTCATCTCTGGGAACTCCATAACCATTGAAATAAAGATACCCGATATAGTATTGCGCTCGAAAATCCCCCTGAGAAGCCAAAGGCATAAATTCGCTAAAAGCTTCGGAATACTGCTTATTTTTAAAGGCATTTTCTCCTTCAATGAATCCGGCCAATGTTGGAGTGGAAACCAATAAAGACCCGATTAAAAATAACCGCCAAAAATGCATGAGCAACTCCTTTAAGACACTAACTGGAAGCATTTTAACACAGAGTTTTAACAAATGAAACTTTTTTTTAAAAAATTTATATCATTGACCCGCGCTTTTTAATTGTTTTTTCAAATAATTTGAATTATTTTGTTAACGGGATGTAATTTCCGGGGCGTAGAATACCCCAGAACCTAATGAATCGTTTGCATAAACGATAAAAAAATTATGCCGGCTTCTGTCCCTGCGAAAAAGGGCGGATGTCGGTCGAATATGGCACCTGCTTAAATAGGTCGAGCCGTTTGCATTAGGTTTTACGGTATTCTAACATCCGCCCACTTTTTTGAGTAGGTTTTTTGTTAATATAAAAGGAGTTAGAGATGAAACAATTTCAACAAAAACAATCTCAATCCGGCCGATCCATGGTGGAAATGCTGGGAGTTCTCGCTATTATCGGCGTGTTATCTGTTGGAGCGATTGCGGGATATCGGTATGCGATGAATCAATATATAGCTAATGAAACCATTAATGATGTTTTAATTTGGGCGGCAACCGTTCGAGGGATTCCTGACTATCAAAATCAAGCAAAAAACGCCGGAGAATATGAGTTTTCAAATTTGGGAACAACAACAAAAACCGGTTATCCAATTTATGCCGATATTCAATCCGAAGATAGTGCATACGGATTGTTTCAAATTGTCGTTGAAAATGTGCCGAATGAAGTTTGTCAAAGAATCATTGAAATGCGTCCGGAGGAAATACGCGCTATAAGACCTGAAGCACAACAAGGAAGCGGATGGCAATGTTTATCTCAAAATGATAAAAATGACCTTCTTTTTATCTTTGAAGACCCTTCGCCTTGCAAGTCTTTATGTGGTGATTGGTATAAAGATTGGTTAGACGATTGTGGCACCAGCAAAAAAAATTGTGATCGCAAAATGGGTTTTTATTGCAGACAAAATAATAAGACAGAAGATGCCTCCTGCCCGTCCGGATATAAATTTTATTGTATAGATAATTACTTTGACAAAAGCGGAAGAGCCATTTGGCGTGTACATGATGGATATGCCTGTCAATAAAAAAATCGCGGCGGAAAAACCGTCGCGATTGGATTGGTCTACATCAAACTACATCCGGAAATGAATAACCGTTTTGCGGTTTGCAGCCCGTTCGGCGGCTGTTGCGTTATCTTTTGCAGAACCCGCGACACCCATACCTTCCACTTCAATCCGATCGGCAGAAATACCGTTTCCGATTAAGTAGTTCGCAACCGACATTGCCCGTTTTTCAGACAATTTCAGGTTATACGCTGCCGGACCAGTGATATCCGTATATCCTTCAATGCGGATTTTTTCATCCGGATGTTTTTTCAAACGTTTCACCACTTTATCCAATTCCATTTTATCGGCAGAAGACAAAGTTGATGAATCAAAAGCAAAATAAGATTTACTTTCCGTCGCCATCACTTTTTTTGTTTCTTGATTGCATGAAGCTCCCATTGGGTCTTTGCAAGCACAACCAGCCAATAATGCGGTTGACATCATTAAAATAGCTGCATATTTTTTCATTTGATTCTCCTTTTATAATTCAATACACATTTTCAATATAAGCGCTTTCATGAAAATTGCAAGACTTAATCATTTTTTTATTTTCAACAATCAACGAAATAATACTTGACAAGCCGATTAAAAAAGCCTATACTAGCCCAGTTCTTATCGCGGGGTAGAGCAGTCCGGTAGCTTGCCAGGCTCATAACCTGGAGGTCGTGAGGTTCAAATCCCACCCCCGCAACCATCAATTTAAAAAGGCCAGCCGAAAGGTTGGTCTTTTTAATTTATCCGTGAATGAGGCGAATGAAACTTTGGTTCGGCCGAAACGAAGTGCAGGCAATGCCATAGGCGGCCCAAAGGGTGAGCGAAGCGAACAAATCCACTGCACAAATAAAAAAATGTTTTTTTATTGGGATGTTTTTATTTTTTTAGGTGATATGACAATTAAAAATTATGTCTAAATCCGATATTCAAATCCCACAAAACACGAATATCACTACCCATATACGTATCTGCATTAAAATAAAAGCTATTGCGTGAATTGATATCTGCACTGAAACCAACGCCCAATTCCACCATGGTACCGTCTAATTTTTCATGAAATGTATGGCCGGCGACACTTACCTTACTTTCATTCCGAAACTCTCTTAATAAGCCGGTTTTAAAAAATGCAGAGAACGGAAAAGAAAACATATTTTCAACACGTTTCCCTCCCATAACTCCCAAACGCCCCAATAAAGAATCCTGATCTTCTCCTTTAATCAAAGTATTATATGTTGTCCGATAGCTGACATCATCCAACCACATATAAGTTGCTTGAAGTTGTGGCTCTATAAACCAACTGTCTTGCAATAAAAAACGTTGACCGATTTCGGCAGAAACACTCCATCCATTCAGCCGATAACTCCCTACAACCGACAAACCGGAGGGCATATAAGTTGTTAATTTTTGCCGATGATGATAATAACTCCCAATTAAGTCCAAATACTGATGCCGACTGTTCATCAGGATTGAATATAATGATAAACTGTTAGTATAACCATCTCCGTGCCCGGCTCGGTCAAACTTTTGATTTGATATGGTATAGGCTGTGCTAATTCCAACATTCCAACTGTCTACCCAATTTTGCGGAATATCCAAATCAAAACCGCCTTGAACACCCCAAATATCAATATCGGCATCTGAATTATCCCGATAATTCAATTCAACCCGTCGGTTAATACCACGCACCCACGCTCCTTTTTCATGACTGAAATGCGTTTCCTTCAAACGCGTGTTTAAATTACGTAAATGCGTATAAAAAACACTGCTTAATGAACTGAATGTATTTTTGGCTAAAATAGAACTGTCTGTGTTGTTATATGTTTTTTGCAAAACCCATTCACTTCCGCTGTGCACCAGCTCATATTCAAAAGCGCCCGCATCCATTGCGCCACCCACTAAATAAAATTGATCGCTTCCGCTTGTTTGTTCTATTAAATGAATTCGTTCGGGCATCGTTTCTTCCAAACTGTAATCCGTCACAATCAAACCGAAACTGCCTGATCCTCCATTCACAATCAATGTATCATTTGTTCCACCTGAAAAATTACTGGTCAATCCAAATGTTCCCTGCCCGTTTAATTGATTCAAGGTCAAAGTTCCCAATCCCAAAGCAAACATTTCCACATGGCCATTATTCATTTGTAAATTATCAATTGTCGCATTGTCATAAAAAGTAATGGACGCATTATTTAAAACCGTTGTCCCCGATAAATCTACATTGGGATAAATCAGCGTTTCTCCACCATTCACCGTTAAATCCGAAACCGTTGCATAATCATAAATATATAAGCGACCATTATTATTGGTTCCATTTGAAAAAATGGCATTTTCATAAATTAATTGCGTCCCGCCATTTAAAAGAGTATTTTGGGCGGTTCCATATACTTCTTGACGACCGGATATGATACTACCGTCAGCCGTTCCTCCCGCATCAACACGTTGTAAAGTCCCGACTCCGATTTGAGCGTCTTTATCATATCCTCTGACGATTTGAGTTCCCGAATTTAAAATTGTGTCATACGATTCTCCACCAGAATACACAATCATTGTGCCACCGTTTAAAGTTGTATCCTTCGATTGTCCATACACATATTGATATGCCCGATACTGAACATTAGTTTGATTGGAAACACCTCCGGATTGAACTGTTTGTGAGGAATAGGAATATAAATTACTCGCAAAACTTTCACCACCGTTTTCTAAAACCTGCTGTCCTAAAACAGAGGTGTTATACGTGGTTCCATAAACCTCCTGAATTTGGGAAGAATCAACCATTCCGTTACTTTGTGTTTCTCCGGCAGGAACAACAACAGTGACAGCCCATACCGGCGACGAAATTATCATTCCTATCCCAAATAAAATCAGTTTTTGCATGTCTCCCCCTGACAAATTCCAATTTTGTATTACGTAGGTTTTAAAATTTCAAAATGCAATCAGGTCGATGTTTTTAATTGACAAACATCTATCCAACCCTTTGAAAGTGAACAAGTTTCCAACTCACTTAAAGATAATTCCACAGCACTATCATAAGTACCTGCTGCCGGGTAGACCGTCTCAAAGCGCTTTAATGAAATATCCAAATAAACCGGAATATCTGATTCAAGCGCAAACGGACACACACTGCCCGGTTCGTATCCGACATATTCTTTAACATGAGCCGGCGGAATCATTTTTAATTTTTGTTGGAAGCAAGCTTTATACTTACGATTATCAATTTTCATATCACCAGCGACTACAATTAAAACCGGTTTTTCATCCAAAAAAACTGAGATTGTTTTTGCGATTCGTCCTTCTTGACAACCTAATGCCAAAGCTGCTAATTGAACGGTTGCACTGGATTGTTGAAATACTTTAATCCGATCAGATAAGCCGTGTTTTGCAAAATAAGTTTTTATTTTTTCCAATGACATATTTTCCCCTTCTAAGCCAATAAAAGCGCTTGTTCTTCCATTAAAACCGGATGATATAACAAACATTTCGCCTCATCCGGTAATAAAATGAACGGTCCGCCATTTATAGCCGTTTGTAATTTATAAATTGTTCTTTGTAATAAATTTTGATCAAAAACCGGAGAAGGACCATTTATACCTAATAAATAAATGTGAACGGATAAGTAGAGTGGATTTTTTAACAAATGTGCCACTGTAAAATGACGAACATATCCTTGTAAATGAGGAATATATTTTTTGGTTTCCGTTAAAAGAGGTGGTTCCTTTCTTTCTTCCGGTATTACAAAGATACCCCGTTTTTGAAACCACCGTCCAACTTTAACACGAGATGTCCAAACAGAAAGCGGAATAGATAAAATCAATCCACTCATCACAGGTAATATCCAATAAAATAATGAATGTGCATACCGATAAACAATAAATAACGAAGTCATTCCAAAAATAGTTTGAAAAGAATGTCGTTTAATGGCTGTTAACCAAGAAGTATCCCGCGTCCTGTTTTGATTTTTCCAGCCAGAATCTAAACCCAAAAAAATTTCCAAAATAAATCGAGTTTGAAACAACATCATGACTGGCGCCAACAAAGCACTCAACAAGCTTTCTAAAAGAAAACTCAAAAAAAGACGATTATGACGACCAAATGCTTTTTTTTCTTTCAAAAAAACATATAATACGCCTAAAATCTTTGGGGAAAACAACATCACCATAGATATTAAAAATAACGTAATCGCTCCCCAAACATTAAAAACCGGCCATGAAGGGAATAATTCTTTTACTTGCGAAAAATAAACAGGCGGGTAAAAATAACGCCATATAACAATACCAATTCCTAACATTAAGAATAAAAACCATAATAATGAGGATAAGTAAGACATAATCCCCAATAAAAAGTGAATTCGGCTGATTGGATGCAATTTTTGAGACAGTAAAATCCGAATATGTTGTAAATTTCCCTGACACCAGCGGCGATCCCGAGCAGCAAAATCCAATAACGTTGGCGGACACTCTTCATAACTCCCCTTTAATTCCGGCAACATCCAAGCCAGCCATCCCGAGCGCCGAATTAAAGCAGCCTCTACAAAATCATGGCTTAAAATATGACCTCCGAAGGGCGCTTTCCCCTTAAAAATAGGTAATCCGCAACTTTCCACAAATGCCCGAACCCGAATAATCGCATTATGCCCCCAATAATTACTATCCCATGCTTGCCAATAGGATAAACCTGCTGCAATTATTTGGCCATAAACACGACCGGCATATTGATGCATACGGGCAAAAAATGATTCCGCATTTACAATCATAGGAGGCACCTGAATAATCCCTGTCGTCTGATTTAATTGCATCAATTTAGCCATTTGAATCATTGTTGGAGCAGTCATTAAACTATCCGCGTCCAAAACCAACATAAAGTCATATTGATGCCCAAAACGAACGCAAAAATCTTCTATATTTCCGCTTTTTTTAGCCGTATTCCTTGGACGATGCCGATAAAATAAGTTCATATGACTTGGAAATTTATTCTTTACTTCAAACCATAAAACTTCCTCTTGCACCCAAATATCCGGTTGTGTTGTATCACTTAATACAAAAAAATCAAACAGCTTTCCTTCCGGATAAGTCGCCAAATCTTGCGCCATTGCCAAAATCCGACTGTAAATTTCAACAGGATTCTCATTATAAACGGGAATAAGAACAACACTTTTAGCATTTAATACGGTTTCCGGTTTCGGCTTTAAAAGCCCTTCATATTTATACGGTCGCATTAATTCCCAAAAACCAAATAATGCCGAAAAAAAGTAAAGAGCAATCCATCCAAACGTCAAAGCAAATAAAATAATTAATAACCAATGAATCCATGAATTTACATGTGTCGGCATATATTCTGCCCATTTTATGGTTGCCAAAAAAGTGCAAATAAACATCAAACCAAATACTTTAATTCGACGCATCAAAACACGTTTTTTAGATAAAAAGGGAATCGGTTTTGTTTCATTATTTTTGTTTAAAAACATGACGCATCACCTTTGAAATCAAGTCATATCCTTTTTTAAACGGATTATATAAATTGATGGGTTGAGAGAGCATACGAGTTTTGGAAACAAGTGGTAAGGCATATTTTTGCTGATGTTTCCATAATTGTTCAATAAGGGCACTTTTAGGTTGTTGCGGATCAAAAAGATTTATCTGATTATATAACTTTTCATGTATATAAATAAATTGAATCAAGGCCAGAGTTTGTTCCTTAGACATTGTTTGACTTTGGACAAAAGAAGGCACTTGACTTAAAACATAATTCTTTAAAAAGGATAATAAATCTTTTAAGGATGAAAAATGAGGCTGTGCAAGTTGTTGCATATAGATAACCGTTTTATCATCTTGAATATGCCACGTATTCAAATACTTACGCACCAATTCCTCGGGTTGATAAAATTTTAATTCAACCATTGATATGTCCATACCTCCGTTTGATTCCATTTACCTTTCTTTAAAACAGCACGAATCTCGGCAATATTCTCCTTTGCTTGAAAATCAAACGTTAAACGATAACCTTTTGTCAATGGATTATGAGAAAGAACCACATTGCGAATACGTCCATTTTGAGCAGATACATCTGGAGTTAATCGAGAAATTTCTTTTATTTTATCAAGCGTTTTTCCTTTAAAGTCAATGACGAATTTAACCCACTTATCATCTTCAGAACCGGAAATACCTCCCTGCCCGACATATGTTGCGATCACTTCTCCCAAACCTGCTGCGATCGGGTTTTTATTTTTC
>CALXUD010000030.1 GCA_944391585.1 uncultured Alphaproteobacteria bacterium
AATGAATTCAAATGATGTCTTATATTTGTTAGATAACGGTGATTTAAATTTTTATTTAAAGCATAAACCATATTCATTTAAAAAAATTATTGTTGAAAAACATGTTTATACAATAGATGATTTCAAAAATCGACTGCAAAAATTAGAAAAAAACAAGCGGTATTTTTTATTGTTTTCAACAAATGAAGAACGAGATAAAAAGAAATTTGCTTTGTCTTATTTGTCTCAATTCCCTGAATTTAAGGTGCATTATGCGCCGAAAAATAAAAATTGCATGCTTATCATTTGGTATCAAGAATAAGATTTTAAGACTAAATTGAGGCGGGATTCGATATCCAAATCGGATGGGAATTCTTTTTCAATTTTTTTCAATTTCTTACGAAGGCCGCAATTGTTTGCAATTTGTATGGCTAAGCCGGGTCGGGCATTTAATTCAAGCATCATCGGACCGCGTTCTTGGTCCAGAACAATGTCAGCCCCAAGATAACCAAGTCCGCTCATCTCAAAGCCTTGCATGGCAATTTTTAAATGTTCTCGCCAAAAAGGTACTTGAATTTCCATTAAATCGGCATGTGTATCTGGATGATAAAAAACAGGTTTGTCATGTTGAACGGCTGCGATAGCTCGTCCTGTTTGAATATCTAATCCGACACCAACCGCCCCTTGATGCAGATTGGCTCGTCCGCCCGATTCCTTTGTTGCCAAACGCATCATAGCCAGAACAGGATAACCACGATAAACAATCACACGCACGTCAGGAATTCCTTGAAAACTGTAAGATTTAAAGCGAGTGCTGAAGTGAACGACCTCTTCCAATAAAGCGGAATCGTATTTACCGCCTAAACTATACAGACCACTTAAAATATTAGAAATATGTTGATAGACCTCTTGATAAGAGAGTACTTTTTGGGATGCGGTTATAAAGCGATCCGGAGTATATTCCTGAATAACTAAAACGCCTTTGCCTCCGCTTCCTTGAGCCGGCTTGATAACAAAGTCAGAATGAGAGTGAACGATATTGAGAAAATCTTTAACGGCATGTTGTGTTTCAATGATTCCAATCAATTGAGGTGTATTAATACCAAAACGGCGTGCCAGCAATTTTGTTTTTGCCTTGTCGTCTACCAGCGGATAGAGGTTACGTTTGTTGTTTTTCCCAATGATTTGATAATTACGGTAATTCATGGACATAACACCGGCAGCACGCAATTCACTGGGCCACGCAAAAAATCGATTGAATTTTTTAAGCATGCCGTTTTTTCCTTTTTCTTAAGGGGGCAAAACGCACCAATTCGGTTAGGCGATATCCGGTATAAGTGCCCAATAACATAACGATGAATAAGATAACTAAATTAAATTCGTTAAATGCAAAGGCCAAATAGCGGATATAGGCATCAGCAACCACAAAATATACAACAATGGCCACAATCAATGTCCACAAAATTTCTTTCAAAGCATTAAGAGAGCCTTCTTCCTCCCAAGTAATAGAACCCCGCTCAATAATCCAGGCCATAATGATAATCGGGAAGAACAGAGCAGAAGAGGCAATGCTGATTTTAAATTGGTATCCCCAGACAGTAAAAATTTGCATTAGCAAAATGACAAAAATAACAACAGCTGAAATGCGCGGAACCAGCAATAGATTAAAACGTGATAAGAGTGCGCGCATTGTAAATCCGACACCAATGATAATTCCAAAGCAGATTAAACCGGGGAAAAAACCTGTTTGAATTAAAGCCATAGAAATCAACATTGGCGTAAATGTCCCCATTGTTTTTAAACCGATTACATTGCGCATTAAAACAATCATTAAAATAGCCAATGGAAATACCATAAGCCATTTTAGACTATTTTGTTGTGCTAAGGGTAAATTGTAAATGGAGTTCTCAAACGAAAAAAAGTGATGTAGAGGGCTTTCTTTTGATCGTTCTTTTGCCAGGCTAAAGGAAGAGCGAACAGATTTCAAAACCGAAAATTGAATTAAAGAATCTATGCCTCCTTCAACATCTATTAAAGAATTCCCATCGCGTTGAAAAATAACAAAATTATCGGGTAGGCCTTTCTCCCCGGTTGTAATGTTATAAACTGTCCATAGGTTATCTTGGTAAGCTTCCAACAAAATATCAGGAGAAAAAGATTTTTTATTTTCTTCCAATTGCATACCACGGACAAGACGATTGGGAATTTTTTTAAAGGTTAATAAACGAGAGAGGAGATGAGCCATATCCAAAGCAGTTTGTTGTTCGGGTAAAAAACTTTGAACTGTTTGATTGGGAGGCGTTTGGTTCAGCAAATGGATAAATTGTTGAACAGAATCACCAGGGTATTTTTCTGCCAGCTTTGAAATTTGATTCATAACATTTTTCTCTTGTTCACTTAAAACAAGTTTTTTTAGGGGTTTCGGAAAATCATTAACATCTCCGATGCCATTTGAAGATGTGTAGTCATATAACAGGAGACGATAGTATAAATCTTGTTGTTTGGGAGATGCATTTGCGTTAGCAGTGAGTTCAATGCGATTTTTCGTTTTATTGATTTGGTAATTAGCAGGGGCTACGATATCCTCATCTAAAATCTTAAAAATTTTATCAGAAACCGGTCGGGCGATGGAGACTTTAATGGGGTCATTTGTCGGGAAAAAAGAAACATGAGCCTCTATTGTCCAAACATTCGTTAATTGTTTTGGGTTGGTGGAAAAACCCCAGTAAGTTATTTTATAATAAAAACTGTATGCAGCAAACAAAAAAGACAATATAACCCCTATCCAAAGCAGAAAACGGATAGATTTTATTTTTTGAAACAAGGATTGTTTAGCGTTCATGTATCCCTCGTTATCGCAATGTATTTGAAATGGCCGGATCTACTACGGCTAAACCGTTTAAAACATTTCGTCCGATTAGAATTTGATAATTAAATTTAGAACGATCTGCTAACGTAAAAGGGGCAGAAATAATTTCAGTTCCGAATTTTATTTTCATTTGAACGGTTAGGCGTTCTTCGTCTTGATAGATACGTTTAATAGAGGTGATTTTTAAAATCTTTTTTTCAAAAGTGTGTGTTTCGCCGGTGGTTCGATTTTTAAGTGTAAATGAAACCCATTTTTCGCCGTCTCGTTCAAATCGTTTTATCTGGGAGGCATCAATGGAAGAAATTTCAGCCCCTGTATCAATACGTGCCTCAAACGGATTTTCCATCGGGAAAATATAAACCGGCTCAACAGAGCCGATAATACCTAATTTATGTTTGACAGATAAAGCCGTTTCATCAGATGAAACAATCAATTTTTGTTCTCTTGTCGGCTCGGTTTGAAAGAAGGAGCAGCCAGAGCATAAAGCCAACAAAACCACAAATCCAAATAATCCTAAAAAACGTAACATTTGAACCTCTCGTGTCGTGAAGAAAATTTAGTTGAATTTATCTTAAAAGTAAAGAGAAAAAAAGGATGTTTGTTTGAAAATAAAATTTAAACAGAAGATAAAAAGTATTAAAAAAAAGGTTTTTTATCATCTTTTATCATAAAAAAAACCGGAAGAAATCCGGTATTTTTTTTGGAGCGGGCGAAGGGATTCGAACCCTCGACATCAACCTTGGCAAGGTTGCACTCTACCCCTGAGCTACACCCGCATGAAACGAACGAAAAGACTTATGCCATATTTTGAATCAAAATGCAAGTGTTTTTTTTAAAATGATAAAAAAAGTTTTTTAGTTCTGAAAAATGAAAATTTAGGAAAAAAAAGTCAATCAACAATCAATTGCGTTCCTTTTGTATCTTTAACAACTACTTCTTCTCCTTTTTGGATAGTTTTGTCGCTGAGTGCAATCCAAACACTATCGCCGACAGCAACTTTCCCTTTGCCGTTTTTAATCGTTTCGGCAACAATGAATCGTTTCCCGATATAGCGGGAAGCGCCAACTTCGTGGTTTTTTTGAATTTCTTTATTTTTGCCGAATACTTTTTTATAAACAAAAAAGCCGAAGACGGTTGAAAGAACTGACATTAAAATGAAAAGGAGTATTTGCGTGAAAGGGGCGTATAAGGACAAAAGGCTGACCAATAATCCGGTCAAAATAGCTCCTAATCCAAACCAGACCATAAAAACACCGGGAACATATAATTCTAAGATAATTAAGAGGATGCCGATACTCAACCACAACCATATATTCCAATTGATTAAAATTCCCGTTATTTCATACATCATAATCGTCCTTTATAAAATTGGAAGATAAATGAGGTTATTTACCTTCCGTTTTTCTTTTATTTTTTTGATGGCTTATCGTTGACAACCATCTTTGTCAGCTCAGCAATTCCGGTTAAGGAACTGGCCAATTGTTGAGTTTCAAATGGCAACATTAACAATTTTTGGTTTGGAGATTTGACAATTTCTTTCAAAGCTTCCACATAGCTTTGTCCCAAAAAGTAATTTAATGTTTGTTCGCGACCTTTTGCAACGGCATCTGAAACGACTTTGGTTGCTTTAGCTTCCGCTTCTGCAGCACGTTCGCGGGCTTCAGCTTGACAGAAGGCAACTTCTTTTTCCCCTTCTGCGAGTAAAACAGCTGCTTGTTTTTCTCCATCGGCTTTTAAAATGGCTGCTTGTTTAAAACCTTCGGCTTCCAAAATGTTAGCCCGTTTTTCACGTTCGGCTTTCATTTGGCGTGCCATTGAATCAATCAAATCTTTTGGGGGCGAGATATCTTTAATTTCAACCCGTGTAATTTTAGTTCCCCATGGGATTGTTGCTTCATCTACAACATTGAGCAATTTTTGGTTAATAACATCACGTTGAGAAAGCAATTCGTCAATTTCCATGCTTCCGATAACGGTTCTGATATTTGTCATAACCAAATTTAAAATACCGTCATATAAATCATGAATTTGATATGAGGCTGAGTAAGGATCTTGAATTTCAAAGAAAACAACCCCGTCGACTTTAACCATTGCGTTATCTTTTGTAATTACGTCTTGGGACGGAATATCCAAAACTTGTTCCATCATATTCACTTTTTTCCCGATGCGTTCAATAATTGGAAATAAAAAGTGTAATCCGGGTTTTAATGTTTTGGAAAAGCGACCGAAATTTTCAACCGTGTATTCATACCCTTGTGGAACAATTTTCACGCCAAATTTAAGAATTAAAAGAGATAAAATAAGTAATAAAATAATAAAAACACTCATTTATATTTCGCCTTTCATTTTATGGTTAGAACCTAAAATTACAGTCAGTTTAGTAAGAAAAGATTAAAATTTTGTTAAATTTATTGTGCTTTCTCGTTTTTTATTGATATAATACGAAAGAATAAGAAATAAGGGGTTAAAAAATGATTTTAAATCAAGAAGTTATAAAAAATATATTAAAAGAATTATTTAAAAAAAGAAATTATATTTCCGAAGGGGATTTGCGGGTCAATTTTGTTGTGGCATTGGATCGGTTATATCAGCCGAAATATATTATTGCCAATTTTCCAGTTAAATGTATGGATAGAACGGTTTATGAGGATTTACGTATTATAGATGAGACTGGGAATATTTTTTTAATTGAATTTAAGTATTGTCCTTCCAAAGTGCCGATTCCGTTTGGGGGATTTGAAGTAGAAACACGCAAGAGAACACCTAAGAAGAAACGGGTAGCGCGCTTTAATGAAGATTGTGAGCGGATTCGTCAAATGGTTTGTGCAACAGGTGAAAAAGAAAACATTCAAGCGGCTTTTTGTATTTTTATTACAAATCAGAAAAATTTAACAAAAAACACGTCGTTTTCGTTTGAAGATTTGTCTGAAGACTTCAAAGTTTGTATTCAAGAAATTAAAAAAGATAATTGTTTAGGGAGATCTGGAACGGTTATTGAAAAAAACAATTTACCGACCGACGAAAAGGGGATTTTTGAAAAATCAGGAGAAAAAGAAAATGAGTGAAACAAAACCATATATACGGCCTTCTTGGGATGAATACTTTTTGGAGGTAATGCATGCATTAGCCAAGCGTGCTACGTGTGATCGTGGAAGAACGGCTTGCATTATTGTCAAAGATAATCAAATTGTTGTGTCCGGTTATGTGGGGTCACCTCCGGGATTACCTCATTGTGATGAAGTGGGACATTTGATGAAAACCGTTACCAATGAAGATGGGACAAAATCTGAGCATTGCATGAGAACGATTCATGCCGAGCAAAATGCTATTTGTCAGGCCGCAAAACGAGGGGTTTCTATTGATGGTGCAACAATTTATTGTAAATTAGCTCCGTGCCGGACATGTGCGATGTTGCTAATTGCAGCCGGAATTAAACGAGTAGTTGCTGAATATCGTTATCATGCGGGATCAGAAGCTGAAGAAATGTTAAAAACGGCAGGAATTAAACTTGAATTTATTCATGATGAAGTTGATTCTTATCAATCTTCAAAATAACTAAATTATTTATTTTAATCAAATAGTTATATGTATTCGTCTTAGCTAAAATTTGACGAAAAGTCCTTTTTGTGATATAATTATGTCATAAAGAGAGGAGGCTCGTATTTAAAGATGTTTCAATCAAATAAAAAAACATTGAATTTGAAAAATCATATACGTGAGATTCAAAAAGAATTACCTCAAACGCGTTTCGGTGTTACGATAGGACGAGTTTTAACCGCGGGACCTTTAGGATTCTTATTGGCTTGTGAAGCTTTATATCAAGCAGATAATCATTCCGCTCAATTAGAAAATGTTCAAGAAGTGAAATCTGATCAAAAGAAAATTAAAATCTCTAAAGCAAATTCAAGACATGTAACTTTAAAAGAAGAAATTGCTTTTAATATTGCTCTTGAACTTATGCAAAGACATATAAATTAAAATGTATAATTAAAGAGGTAAAAATGAATATAATAAATCAAAATCTTGATGAAACACAACGTGTATTAAGATTGGCAAAATGGGCTGCTGAAGAATTCCCAGAGATGCCTCAAAGCATTTCTTTCCTCGAAACATGGGATAAGCCTTTGTCTCGCAAAAATTTACATTATGATGGAGAATCTTTATCTTATCATGATCAATATCTTTCTTTTAAAATTGATCAAAAAGGAATTCAAATTGGGGCTTCTTTCCAAAAGAAAAAAAATTCTTCAAAATTGAGTCGTTTTTCTTCTATTTTTTCTTTAAGCATTTTGGGAGCATTAGCTCTTCCAACATTGGGATATGTTTTTGAAAAGTCTTTACAAGCAGAAGAAAAAAGATTGCATCAAGAAGATTGTACAATTTTAATGCAAAGAAAAACAGATTTAGACAATAATTATTATCGCGACGGTGAAATTTCTTCGCAAGAATATAAAAAAGAAATGGAAACCTTAAATAAAGCGGTTACTAAACATATTCAAATATGGTCAGATTATTGTCCGTTAGTGAAAGAAAATGTTAAATAATTCCTCTTTTCAGAATTTTAAAGAATCTCGTCCAATCCAGATCAAGTTAGGTTGTTTCTTTTGGGTAGGTTTGGCAATGGGGCTGTATGGTCTTTCTTTAACAAAAACAGCTGTTAAAATAGCAGAGGAAAATCATAAACTTTCTTATCAAAACCAACGACTCTCAAAAAATGAAGAACACCTGAAAGATTTAGCAACAACAGAATTTAAATTGGGAAAATTACAAGAAAAAATTGAAAATGAATCTGATTCTTCTTTAAGACAAAATTTTGAAAAAGAAAAAAAAGAATTGATTATGAATCATCATCAATTTTGGAAATGTTTTTGTTATAAAAAACAATTAAATAGAACAGATGATTAAAATTTTTTGCTATATAAAATGAAAGGAAATAAAGTTATGTTATATGCCGGTTTCTTGTTGAGTATCTGGGGATTGCATCGTTTCGGCTTGTTCTGTTTGAATAGATTCCAATAAAGAGGGGGCTTCCGCAAATCGTTGTCCCCATGCATCTATTTCAGCGATAATCATTTTCTGGATAGCAATTTTATCCAGTTTTAGGGTGCGGATTTTTTCGGATATTTTCTCCTTTAAGTCCAAACAAGAGCTATTCTTGCCAAAAGCAAAAAACACTTCGGGTTGGGTTAAAGTGGTTTGAACAATGGTAACGTCATCCAGTAATTTAAAGCGTCTTATCTCGGCTTCAGCAGCATATAAACTGGTTAGAAGATAATCATAAGTGCCATCCATTAGACCGATAAATGCGTTACGGGCACCGGATACTTGTGTCATTTGAACATCAGGGGGCAGAGAATTGAAGATCATCGGATAAATAAGTTCTTCTTGACGGACAACCCCTTTTAAATCGGCTAAATCCGAAAAATCCTTAACGGTTCGTTCAGACCCTTTTTTAAACAATGCAACAAAAGGATTGCTGATATAACTGGGAAAAATTAATTCTAATCCGTCTAACAACTGAGGATCATAATAAATCCCCAACAACATATCGGCTTTGTCGGCTTTGACAGCGGCTAGGGCTTCCTGATAAGAAAGATAACCCGTGTTTTGAATTTTGATATCTTCTTCTTGAGCGATTTGTTCTAATAATTTGAAAGAAAAGCCATTATTGCGTGGAATATTATAAGAGGAAACAAGGTCTACCCAGCCCAAAGGGGGATTAGTTACAAAACCGGCCACGCGCAACGGTTTATTCTCGCCACCGCATTGATTGGCATTATTTTCTTGGACGCGAGTTGATTTTACCTTTTCTTCTTCCAGATATTGTGAATTTTGAGCAATTGCCGAGATGGAACCAAAAAGAAGCAAGATAAAGACAAAAAAAAGTATCTTATTTTTTATCATGAGAGAAATCCTTTCTGGATGTAAGTTGTTTTTGAGGGAAAGTGCAGGTAATAACAGTCCCTTTTCCGACAGTACTTTCCAATTTCACTTCTCCTTTATGTGCTTCCATTAAACGTTTTACCAAAGCCAAACCTAAACCAGATCCCTGATGAGAGCGGGTCATAATATTTTCAACTTGAGAAAAAGGTTTAAACAGGGTTTTGATTTTATCCGCCGGAATGCCGATTCCGTTATCCGAAACAGTCAGAATAATATTGGATTTTCCCGTTTTAGCGCTAACTTTAATATCGCCACCGTCTTCCGTGAATTTGATTGCATTAGACAAGAGGTTTAATAAAATTTGTCGCACGGCACGTTCATCTGCGTATAAAGGAGGGAAATGAGCCGGCAGGTCCATTTCAATTGTGCGTTTATCGCCGTTGGGATAACGGGAAATAACGGAAATCGTATCAGAAAACATTTTATGCAAATCAATTGGGACGATATCAATTTTTTGGCGACCGGATTCAACACGAGAAATATCCAAAATATCATTAATCAAGGATAGCAGGTGACGACCGCTGGAAGAAATATATTTGATATATTCAGCGTATTGCTTGTTGTTGATTGGACCGAATGTTTCTGCCTCCATTGTTTCGGAAAAGCCCAAAATAGCATTAAGTGGTGTGCGAAGTTCATGACTGATGTTAGAAAGAAAATCTGTTTTGGAACGGTTTGCTTCTTCAGCCATTTCTTTAGCTGTCATCAATTCGTTCATCATTAAACTGGTTTCGCTGACCTGATTTTCCATAATTTGTTTTGATTTTTCCAATTCACCGATTTGATGGCGCAAGCGTTCTTCATAATGGCGGATTGCGTTTTGAGTTAAAACCCGTAGTCGGCGTTCTTGAATGTTTTTACAGATTTCGTCAATCAATCGTTCCAAATGATTAATCCGATCATCCGAAAAAGCATAAGGATTATAAGCAAAGAAGCTGATACCGCCTTCTAAATGACCGTTAATGATAATAGGGAAGGCATAAGTTGCTATAAATGGGGCTTGAATGCGAGCATTGATGTGTTTTTGATAATAAATTAAATTTTGAATTTGATTATACCCTACCGGTTTTTTCGTTAAAATGGTTTGTGCTAACGCTGATTTTTTGTGAATTGGATTAGATAAATCTAAAGAGTGAATGGGTAAAGGAAATGCAGCGGCAGGGCCGGTGGCAAAAACAACTTTAGCTTGTCGATCTTCATAGCGAGCAAAGAAGGCGGTTTGAAGACCATATAGGTGAACTATCGTATCTAAAACTTGATGAAATAATTCATCTTCATTCCCATTTTGATCAAAGTTATGGACATAAGAAAGAACATTAAAAACGGTTTCGTAGTCTTGTCTTAAATCTTGGGCTAACTGTTCCAGACTTTTATCGGTTAAAATCCAAGCGTATGTTTTCATTTCTTTCAGTTGAATACAGGTGATGTCAAATGTCTTTAGTGAGAGGAAAAGTCGTTTTTTGAATGTTTTATGTTTCTGTAAATAAATAAACGCCTTTTGAGCTATATCAGCGAAGTGATCCTCAGAATCAAACAAATTATTCAAAGAGGTTTGATGCATTTGTGAAGCTGTTTTACCCCATATCTTTAACAAATAATTATTTGCGTAAATTAAGTGTGTTTTAGAGGTAATGAGGACTCCTGTTTTTTGTTTGCTGAAAATTTGTTTATAACCGGCAAGTTCATTTTCCAATAAATTTGTTTGCTTTTTTAAATCACGGGTTGTTTTTTCTAAAATCAATTCCAAATCTTTTTTGCGGAAAAAACCCATTAACTTAACGAAAGAAATCATAACCGTTCCCAACAAAATTGCGGTTAAGTAAATGAAGAGCGTGTGGCCTAAGGAGGTCACGATAAAATCTAATAAAATTTTATCTTTGTTTAAGAGGCGAAATGTCCATTCATATGCTAATAAAACAATAATCCAAAATAAAACAGAAAAAATGAAAATGGAAATAATCCAGTTTTTATAAACAGATAAATAATATCTTAAGCCCATCCAAATCATCAGAAGTCTCCTGTTTTTTTTCAGAATACTCTAAAATAAATTAAAAAAAAACTAAAAAATGAAAATATGGAAAGATTGTTTCGCTTGATTTTGAATAGGGGTTGTGTTATAGTTTAATTCACTTAAAAAGGTGGCAGAGTGATTGAGGTGTGTGGCTTGTTACCGAAGTAGTGAAAAGGTAAGAATTATCCTCGTGGATCATATAAATGTGTTAACATTTAGAATTGAGAGGGAGTAGAGGATAAAATTGGCCTACGGTCAAAAAACGGAGAGGTGGCAGAGTGGTTGAATGCGCGTGACTCGAAATCATGTATGCTCGTAAGGGTATCGGGGGTTCAAATCCCTCCCTCTCCGCCAATT
>CALXUD010000031.1 GCA_944391585.1 uncultured Alphaproteobacteria bacterium
TCGTAAGCAATCTATGCGTGTTGCCCGCGGTGTCGGTTCCGGCAAAGGTCGGACAGGCGGACGTGGCGGCAAAGGTCAAACGGCTCGTTCCGGTGTGGCGATTAATGGTTTTGAAGGTGGTCAAATGCCAATTTATCGGCGTTTACCAAAACGTGGTTTTAACAACCCGTTCAAATTGCGTTTTGCCGAAGTCAACATTGGCACGATTCAACAAGCCATTGATAATAAAGATTTGGATGCTGCTAAAGAAATTAATGCAATTGCATTAGCTGAAGCCGGCATTATCAAACAAATGTTAGATGGTGTGTGCTTATTGGGTAATGGTTCTTTAAATACCCAAATTACGGTTCGCGTTGTAAAAGCTTCTGCCGGTGCAAAAGCGGCGGTTGAAAAAGCCGGCGGTTCCGTTATTGAAGAACCTGTGAAAAAAACTGTTTTGGAAAAAGGTAAAAAAACGTCCAAAAAAGAACCTGCAAAAAAAACAGTAAAATCCAAAAAATAAGAGTGATCAGAGGAGTGAATAATGGCGTCGTTATCAGATAAAATCGCATCAAATGTTAATTTGGGTGTTTTTGCGAAAGCAAAAGAATTACAGCAACGGCTGTTATTCACTCTTCTTGCTCTGATTGTGTTCCGTTTAGGAACTTATATCCCTTTTCCTGGGATTAATCCGACTGTTTTAAATGATTTCTTTTCCGAAAACAGTGGTGGATTATTGGGTATGTTTAACGCTTTCACGGGAGGCGCTTTATCCCGTATGTCTATTTTTGCATTGAACATTATGCCTTATATTTCGGCTTCTATTATTGTTCAATTGGGGGCTAGTGTGATTCCATCCTTAATGGCGTTGAAAAAAGAAGGGGAGTCGGGTTTCCGTAAAATCAATCAATATACACGTTATTTGACCGTTTTGATTACGGTTGTTCAAGCATTTTTTATGGCACGAGCATTGGAAGTTGCCGGTGCTGTCATTATGCCAAATATGCATTTATTTGAGTTATCTACAGTTGTTTCCCTATTAGGAGGAACAATGTTTGTGGTTTGGTTGGGAGAGCAAATTACGGCTCGCGGAGTTGGTAATGGAGCGTCCTTAATTATTACCATTGGTATTTTGTCCGGTATTCCGGGAGCTTTTGCGCGCATTTTGGAAGAAAATCGGACGGGAGCTTTATCTACGTGGGCTTTGTTGGCAATTTTTGCCTTAGTGTTTGCGGTTATTTATATTATTGTGTTGGTGGAACGTGCACAACGTCGGATTGTGGTGCATTATCCAAAACGTCAGATGGGGGGGCAGATGATGATGGGCTCTCAATCCCATTTGCCACTTAAAATTAACCCGACTGGAGTAATGCCGCCGATTTTTGCCAGTGCGTTATTGGCGATCCCGGTTTCTATTGTGCAAATGTCTTCCAAAGCATCCGAATCGGAAACATTAAATAGAATCGCGGCTTTATTGACGCCGGGACAATGGCTTTATATTGGGATTTTTGCCGTCTTAATTATTTTCTTTACATTCTTTTATACGGGGATTCAATCCAATCCGGAAGAAACTGCCGATAATTTGAAAAAACAAGGAGGCTTTATTGCCGGAATTCGTCCGGGAAAAAGCACTGCTGAATATTTGGATTATGTGATTACCCGTTTAACGGTGTTAGGGGCATTTTATTTGACGGCCTTGTGTATTTTACCGGAATTTTTGATTGCGACTTTCTCATTGCCTTTCTTCTTAGGAGGAACAACTTTGCTCATCGTTGTGACCGTTTTGATGGATACTGTTGGGCAGATTCAATCACATTTGATTGCTTATCAATATGAAGGATTGATTCGAAAAGCTAAATTGAAAGGGCGCTTTTAATGCAACAGGATAAAAGATTATTTCGCCATATTGTTTTAATGGGACCTCCGGGTGCCGGAAAAGGAACTCAAGCTTCTATCTTGGTCGAAAAAGTCGGTTTGAAAACTTTTTCCACGGGGCAATTGTTAAGAGATGAAGCCGCAACAGGTTCTAAATTAGGGAAAAAAATAGCAAGCATTATTGATGGCGGAAATATGTTGCCGTCAAGGATGTTAATGAAAATTGTCGGAAAAGAATTAGAAAAACCCCTGTATCGGGAGGGGTATGTGTTAGATGGTGTTCCGCGCAAAATTGCGCAGGCAAAAGCGCTGGATAAAATCTTTGCCTCTCGGGCGTTTAAAAAATACGATATGGCAATTGATTTGGTTATTTATTTGCAGGTGCCGGATGAGTATGTCATTGAGCGAATTATTGGGCGTTCTCAATGTGCAAAATGTGGCACAATGTATCATGATAAGTTTAAACCGACTCAAGTGTTCGGAATTTGTGACCACTGTGGCGGTAAAGAATTTACAAGACGGGCTGATGATAATTATGAGGCGATTATGACGCGTCTTAAATTATTCCGTCTTGAAACAGCTCCGATTATACCTTACTACGAAAAGAAGGGGCTTTTAGTGTGCGTTGATGGGACGGGACCCATTGATGTCGTGAGTGAAAAAATAAGAAAAGTGGTAGGATACTGAAATTAACGTATTGACATTTGGAGAGAAATAAAGTATAATTCCCGCTCGCTAAATGTTTTACGATGAGTGTAAAGCAGATCTTATTATTTTTTAGGTTATAATGGAGAAGTACCTTGGCACGTATTGCAGGTGTTAATATCCCGACAGCCAAACGAGTCGTTATCGGCTTGACTTATATTTATGGCATTGGTCGGAAAAAAGCAGAAGAAATTTGTGAAAAAATCAAAATCCCTTCTGAAAAGCGCGTTCATGAATTAACAGATGAAGAAGTTTTGAAAATTCGTGAATTAATTGATAAAGAATATCATGTTGAAGGCGATTTGCGTCGTGAAGTTTCCATGAATGTAAAACGGTTGATGGATCTCGGTTGCTATCGCGGATTACGTCATCGGAAAGGTTTGCCGGTGCGCGGTCAACGGACACATACAAATGCTCGGACTCGTAAAGGAAAAGCTATTCCTATTGCGGGTAAGAAAATGGCTACGAAGTAAGAGAGGAATTTAAACAATGGCTAATGAAAAGAAAGTAACGCGTACAAAAAATCGCGATAAAAAGAATATCACAGCCGGTGTTGTCCATGTGAATTCTTCTTTTAACAATACAATGGTAACAATCACAGACGCTCAAGGAAACACGATTTCTTGGTCTTCTGCAGGTTTAAAAGGATTTAAAGGATCCAGAAAGTCTACCCCGTATGCTGCTCAGATGGCAACGGATGATGCTGCTCGTAAAGCAATGGAACACGGTTTAAAAACAGTTGATGTGTTAGTTGTGGGACCGGGTTCTGGTCGTGAATCTGCTTTGCGTGCTTTACATGCTGCCGGTTTGGTGATTACATCCATTAAGGATATCACATCCATTCCGCACAATGGCTGTCGCGCTCGGAAACGTCGCAGAATCTAATTATCGCAAAGCATCAATGTGATGCTTTGTTCTCAAATTTTAAAAGGAGCCTTAAATATGATACAAAAAAATTGGCAAGAACTGATTAAACCAGTGAATCCGAAAGTTGAACAGGAAGTCCCGGGTTTTAAAGCAACCGTAGTTGTGGAGCCGTTGGAACGGGGTTTTGGAACAACTTTGGGAAATGCACTGCGGCGTATCTTGCTGTCTTCTTTGCAGGGCGGCGCTGTGACGGCGATCAAAATTGACGGTGTGTTGCATGAATTTTCCTCTATACCGGGCGTTCGTGAAGATGTGACGGAAATTATTCTGAACATCAAATCCTTAGCCTTAAAAGTAGATTCCGAAACAGATCAACGGATTTATTTGAATGCGACAGGACCAGCTGTTGTAACAGCAGGTCAAATTGTGACCAATCAAAGCGTTGAAATTATGAATCCGGATTTGGTTATCTGCACATTGGATGCCGGTGCCAGCATTAACATTGAAATGTTGGTTTCAACAGGAAAAGGATATGTGTCTGCTACTCAAAATCGCACGGAAGATTGTCCAATTGGTGTGATTCCGGTGGATTCTCTGTTTTCACCTGTTAAGTCCGTTGTTTATAAAGTTGTGAATGCTCGTGTGGGGCAACAAACAGACTATGATAAGTTATATCTGACAGTTGAAACAAACGGTGTTGTAAAGCCTGAAGATGCGGTTGCTTTGGCTGCTCGCATTATGCAGGAACAATTAAAACCGTTCATCAATTTTGAAGAACCGGAAGAAACAACGATTGAAGATAAAATTGCTGAATTGCCGTTTAACAAAAATCTGTTGCGCAAAGTGGATGAATTGGAATTATCCGTCCGTTCTGCAAACTGCTTGAAAAACGACAACTTGGTTTACATTGGGGATTTGGTTCAAAAAACAGAATCCGAAATGTTGCGCACCCCGAACTTTGGTCGCAAATCTTTGAACGAAATCAAAGAATTGTTGGCTGAAATGGGCTTGCATTTAGGCATGCAGGTTGAAGGGTGGCCTCCAGAAGATTTAGAATCCTTATCAGCATCTGTTGATCAGGAAAACTTCTAAAAAATCGCCCCGATGTCGGGGCGTTCCCTCTTTTCTTGGCATCAGACGCGCGAGGAAGTGGGATTGAATCTATCAGCTTTGCCAGTCAAGGCTTTTGAAAGGAGAGGAAGATAAAATGCGTCACGGTTTTAAAAAAAGAACTTTAAACAAAAAAATTGCTCATCGTCGGGCGATGTTTGCGAATTTGGCCAATGCTTTGACCAAACACGAACAAATTAAAACAACTTTACCGAAGGCAAAGGAATTAAGCCCTGTCTTTGAAAAACTTATCACAAAAGCCAAAGTCGGCGATTTGCATGCCCGTCGGCAATTATTGTCTTTCTTGCGTGATGAAGCAATGGTTGAAAAAATGATTGCCGTGTTGGCAGCACGTTATAAAGAGCGTAAAGGCGGTTATGTGCGCGTGTTGAAAGCCGGCTTCCGTTTTGGAGATTGTGCGCCGATGGCAATTGTTGAATTGGTGGATCGCGATGTGACGGCTAAAGGAAAGGATTCCGGTCAAATCGTTGAAGTAGAAGCCGAAGCTGAAGCGCCTGTTAAAGAAGAAGTTGAAAAAGCGCCGAAAGCTAAGAAAGAAAAAGCCGAAAAGACCGAAAAAGCACCAAAGGCTAAAAAGACAAAAAAAGCTGAGTAAGCTTTTTGCTTGAAAATAAGACCCCCCTTGAAGAAAAAAGGGGGTGTTTTTTTATTTGAATAGATAAAGTATTTGAATAACCTCGTGAAAAATTGAATAATTTCATTGGTCTTTGTTCCACTTTTACGCTTGATTTTCACGTTTTTTTCGGGTAATTTAATAACATCAAGAAAGGGTTTTTTATGTCTGATTTATTTCAAGCAAATGAAGTGAAAACAAGTTATTCGGCTAAAGATATTGAGGTGTTAGAGGGATTAGAACCCGTTCGTAAACGCCCAGGTATGTATATTGGCGGTATTGATGAACGAGCTTATCATCATTTGGTGGCGGAAATTATTGATAACGCTATGGATGAGGCGGTGGCTGGTTATGCCACGAACATTGAGGTTTCTTTAGGTGCGGATGGATATGTAACCGTCAAGGATAATGGGCGTGGGATTCCAGTGGATCCGCATCCGAAATATCCGGATAAATCCGCGTTGGAAGTGATTACGACAACGTTGCACTCTGGGGGAAAATTTGGCGGGAATGCTTATGCGGTTTCCGGCGGTTTGCATGGAGTTGGGTTATCAGCCGTGAATGCTTTATCCTCTCATATGATTATTGAAGTGGCTAAAGACAAAAAGCTTTATCGTCAAGAATATCGTCAAGGGAAACCTCAAGGGCCTGTTATTTGTTTAGGACCCGTCAGCAATCGGCGTGGGACCAGTGTTTCTTTTTTACCGGATACGGAAATTTTTGGGGATTCTGTTCATTTTAAGCCGGCAATATTGTTTAGAATGGCCAGAACTAAAGCATTTTTGTTCCGCGGAGTGGAGGTGCGTTGGCATTGTGATCCTTCATTGATTGTGGGGGACGACAAAACGCCGGCAGAGCAGGTTTTAAAGTTTCCGAATGGGATTGAAGATTATTTGGCATTTTTAATCCAAGAGCGGCCACAAGTGACTGCACGTCCTTTTACGGGACGGGTTGAATTTCCAAATCATATGGGGGCGGTGGAATGGGCTGTTTGTTGGCCGGATGATTTACAAGATGGTTTTATGTATTCATATTGCAATACGGTTATTACACCGCAAGGTGGGACGCATGAAAATGGATTGCGGGCCGGTTTGACGAAATCATTGCGCGCTTATGCCGAAATGGTGGGTAATAAAAAAGCAGTTGATATGACGGCGGATGATATTTTAAACACAGCCGGTGTGATGTTGTCTGTTTTCATTAAAGATCCGCAATTTCAAGGTCAGACAAAAGAAAAATTAACCACAGCCAGTGCAGCACGATTGGTGGAAAATGCGATTAAGGATCCGTTTGATCATTGGCTCAGTCGGGATGTGAAGTCGGCCAGTGCCTTATTAGATTTTATTGTTGAACGTTTAGAAGAGCGTAAAAAGCGCAAGAAAACAGTGGAAACGGCACGTGCGTCTGCAACAAAACGTTTGCGACTACCTGGAAAATTGGCGGATTGTTCCCATAATCACACGCAAGGGACGGAATTGTTCCTGGTGGAAGGGGATTCTGCCGGTGGGTCTGCCAAGCAGGCACGTTCTCGCGAAACGCAAGCGATTTTACCTTTACGCGGGAAGATTTTAAATGTGGCGAGTGCTTCTCATGACAAAATTTTGGCGAATGAAGAAATTAATGATATGACGGAGGCATTGGGGTGTGGGCGGCGCGATAAATATGATGAAAATAAGTTGCGCTATGAAAAAGTAATTGTGATGACGGATGCCGATGTGGATGGTGCGCATATTGCGTCGTTATTGATGACATTCTTTTATCAAGAAATGCCGAAATTGATTGAAAACGGGCATTTATATTTGGCCTTGCCACCCTTATATCGTTTAACACAGGGCGGAAAATCCGTTTATGCGGCAGATGATGAAGAAAAAGATCGATTATTAAAAACAGCTTTTAAAAATGCGACTAATGTGGAAATTTCGCGTTTTAAAGGATTGGGTGAAATGCCACCGGCGCAGTTGAAAGAAACAACAATGGATCCCGCTAAACGCACCTTGTTACGCGTTTTGATCCCGAAAGGGGTTACGGAAGAAGCGGCAGAAGAAATGGCTTACACGGCCGATATTGTGACGCGATTAATGGGGAATAAGCCGGAATTTCGTTTTCAGTTTATTCAAGAGCACGCAAAATTTGTGGAAAATTTGGATATTTAGATGGCGCAAATTATTACTATTTCCGGAACATTGGGCAGCGGGAAATCCACTGTTGCCAAGATGTTGGCGGAAAAATTGGGGTTTTCTTATTATTCTACAGGTATGGCTCAGCGTAAAATTGCCGCGCAGCGAGGCATGACGACATTGGAATTAAATATGGCGGCAAAAAATGACCCATCCATTGATAGAGAAATTGACGGTGTATTTGAAAAGTTAGTGGAAGAAAATCAAAATTACATTGTGGATTCCAGGTTGGCTTTCTTTTTTATACCGGCCTCCTTTAAAGTGATGTTAATGGCTTCTCCAAAGGTGGCAGGGGAACGCATTTTTAAAGATGTTTCTCGGACAGGTGAGCACTGTTATCCCGATGCAGCGGCTGCAGTTGAAGCGTTATTGAAGCGCCGGGCGTTGGAAGTAGAACGTTTTAAGCGGGTTTATGGTGCTGATATTGAGGATTTAACGCAATTTAATTGTGTGATTGAAACGGATCAATTAACTCCGACGGAAATTTGCGACCGAATTTTAGTGTCATTCAAAGTATTTCAAGCTCATCAAAATTAAAAGAACCAGCGGAGCAACGAGTTTGAGTATAAGTTTAAAATAGCGTTTAAATGTGTGTGAGGGCATGCCGGTTGAAGCAATGTTTTGCATCAGGGGCTTTACCCCAATCCATCCGATAAAAAGGCAGCATAAAATTACAAAAAGTCCCATAAGATATTCGCTGGTTATAAAATCTATTTGTACAAATAAATCTTTTTGATGAATGGATAGGGGGAGGATTTTAGTGAACGATGCCAAAATTACGCTGAAGCCGAATGCCATAAAAGCGGTTGTTAGAAAAGAGGCTCGTGTTCGAGATATATTTTGTTTTTCCATCAGCAAATTCGTAAAAGGTTCAAAAATAGAAATCAAAGAAGTTAAAGCGGCGATAAATAAAAGTGAGAAAAAACAAAATCCAAAGAATTTTCCACCCCAAATGTTATTAAAAACATGAGGTAAACTTTGAAAGGTAAGTGAAGGGCCTGTGGAGGGTTCAATTCCAAATGCAAAAACGGCCGGCAGGACTAAAAGACCGGCTAAAAAGGAAACGGTTGTGTCCAGTGCAACAACGGATAAAGCTGAGCGGCGCAGATTTGTTTTATCAGCCACATAAGAACCATAAATGTAAATCACACCCAAACCCAATGAGAGAGAATAAATAGATTGTCCCATGGCGGTTAATAAGACAGAAGTGAATTGTTTTAACTGAAAGCCGGTTTCGGTAAAACCGATTTGTGCCCAATCAGGTGTTAGCAAAAAAGATACGCCTTTTTCGGCGCCCGGTATCATTAAAATACGTCCGACTAAAAACAAAAGTAAGACGAATAAAAGCGGCATTAAAAATAAGCTGGCGCGTTCAATACCGTATTTTATACCGCGTCCGATAATAAGACCGGCGATTATCAAGCAACTTAACCCAGTGCCGAATTGAGGCCAAAAGGAATGGCTGAGCTCTGCAAAATAAGTGGGTAATGCTTCGGCAGATTTGAATCCTAATAAAATGAAAGCGGATTGCAATGCATAGGAAAGAGTCCAGCCCATGACCAACGCATAGACACTGCCAACGAGAAAAATATTTAAAGCGCACAAGCTGCCACCGAGTTTTCCCCACATGGGAGAGAGGGATTTTCCGGCTTTTTGGGCAACAGTATGAAATCCATCGGCAATGTTGGTTTTGGCAGTACGTCCGAAAGCTAATTTACCCAGTAAAATAAAATAGCCGAAACCAAAGGTGCATATCAGGTAAAGCAACAAAAAAGAACCACCGCCATTTTGTCCGGCCACATAAGGAAAACGCCAGATATTTCCCAAACCAATAGCCGAACCGGCAGTTGCCAAAACAAATCCAATTTTTGAGCCCCAATGTGTGCGATACATATGCTTATCCTTTTTAGTGTTGTCGTTGTTGTTCTTTCAGACGTTTCATTTGATTGATATTGAGTTGGCGGTGTAGGTCTTTGGTTTTATCTTGCGTTTTTATTTTTTCTTGTTCCTGTATTTTATCGCGCATTAATTTATCATTTTCTTCATATAAAATTCGGCGTGTGTCTTTGAGTAAATCCATATCCTTCGGCTGATGATCAAACTGTTTTAAAAAAGATTTTAGACGGCCGGGGCTTTGTAAAATTGAATTCATCATGGATTTTTCGGAATTATCCATCACTTGAAATAAATTCATCAAAAGTGTTTTGTTTTGACGGCTTAACAAGGTTGGAGTATCATCTGCAATTTTATTTAAATCAGCAGAAAACTTTTTAAATTCGGGAGAACCAATTTTTTCTTCATGATTTTGATAGGCCAGCAGAATATGATCCAGCATCAGATCGGCCGTTGCTTCCGGATTTGTGGGTAAGAGTTTTAAAAAACCTGTTTTTTCCATCAAATCCACAAACATTTTTTGTTCCGTTTTTTTTAGTGATTGGAATGCACCTAACAGGCGGTTATTATTGGGGCAGATTGTTTTGATGAACTGAAGTCCTTTTTCTTGAACGGTGCGGGAGATGCCGCGACATTGATCACATCGGTCCGGCAGATTATCCGTACTTGTTAAGTATATTTCATATTTATCGCAATAAAACGGCAAGGTGTCCGGCAAGAAAGAGCGCGGACTTAAAAAAGGACAATCAGGCGGGCAATGAGGTTGAGCAGAATCTAGATTTATGTCTTTCATGGGAGTGATTGTATCTAAAAAAAGTTGAAAAAACAAGCTATTTTAAAATAATCTATTTAGGTTTGCAACCACAATAGCGCTGATTATAAAGATTTAATTCTTTGGTTAAAGCGGCGCGTAGCTGTTCCCCGCCGTTTTTTCGCCAATTTGTAAAATCATATGGCAAGTCATAGCATTGACTTGCTTTTTGTGCGGCACGATTGACTTGTTCCATATCTTTATAACGTGAAATCCCTAAGACAGAAGAAAAACCGGTATATCCATTTTCTTTGGCGTATTGAGCCACTCGTTTTAAGCGTAGTTCAAAGCATCGGTCGCAACGTTTTCCCCGTTCCGGTTCATTTAATAGCCCCTTGGTTGTTGCATCCCAAGTGCAGGTGTCATATTCCAGTTCAATAAACGGAACATGGTATAAATCGCAAATGCGTTTGTTTTCATCACGCCGTTTTTCGTATTCTGATAAGGGACGGATATTAGGATTAAAAAAAACGACGGCAAAGTTTTTACCGGACTGTGCCCATGTTTGGATGACGCCGACCGAACAAGGGGCACAGCAAGAGAGAAGCAGCCATTTTTCATTCAATTTATTCATGTGTTTAAAATAGCATTTTTTACTCTTTTTAGCAATAAAAATCGGTTGACAAGAGAAGGGAAAATTGATAGGGTAGGAGCATGCAAAAACTCTTGCAAATTTATGACGCATTGTTTGAGTTCTGGTTAAAATTTCCGGAAACGCTTCGTTATTTGTTAGTGGGTGGATATAACACAGTAGTGTTTTATTTCCTATATGTGATTTTTGTGTTGTATTTTGGTGAAAGTTATGCCCAACATTGTTTATTTGTTTCCTTTATTCTTTCTTCATTTAATTCTTTTTTTACGCAGCGCACGTTTGTGTTTTTGTCGGAAGGAAATTATAAAAAAGAATATCTGAAGTGTTTGGGAACATGGACATTGGGCTATTTGGGAAATGCATTTTTACTACATTTATTGATTCAAAAAGCGGGGGTAAACGTTTATTTGGCAGAATTGATTGCAATT